>NZ_VYKE01000006.1:0-95366 GCF_032424515.1 Pseudomonas sp. JV245A | reverse complement strand
GCGCAGCCAGGGCGGCAACGCCTATCAGAACGAACTGGCGAGCAACGGCCCCTATCAGTTCTTTGCCGCCTTTCGTAACAACGAGCTGGACTACCAGCAGTTCTATCGCAGCCTGCCCGCCGATGTGGTGGCCCGCCAGATGCGCGCCGAACTGAATGAACCCAATGCCCGCTTCATCGGCAAGGACCCGCTGGATATCCGGCGCGCGATCGACAACCCGGGGGCCCCACGCACCCCCAACATCGTCCTGGTGACCATAGAGAGCTTCAGCGCCAAATACATGGGCAGCAACGGCGACGACCGCAACCTGACCCCGAACCTGGATGCGTTGCGCGCACAGAGCCTGTACTTCAACAACTTCTACGCCACCGGCACCCGCACCGACCGCGGCCTGGAAGCCATCACTCTGGCGATTCCCCCCACCCCAGGGCGCTCCATCGTCAAGCGCATCGGTCGTGAAAGTGGTTTCGCCAGCCTTGGCCAGCAACTGCGGTCCGTGGGTTACGACAGTGTGTTTGTCTATGGCGGCCGAGGTTACTTCGACAACATGAATGCCTTCTTCAGCGGCAACGGCTACCGCGTGGTGGACCAGAGCAGCGTCGAGGAATCCGAGATCCACTTCAAGAACGCCTGGGGCATGGCCGACGAAGACCTTTACACCCAGACCCTGAAGCTGGCAGACGCCGACTACGCACAGCAGCGGCCCTTCCTGTTGCAACTGATGACCACCTCCAACCATCGCCCTTACACCTATCCCGATGGCCGGATCGACATCAAGTCCGGCAAGGGCCGGGACGGCGCGGTGAAATACACCGACTACGCCATTGGCGAGTTCCTCAAGGCCGCCCGCCAGAAGCCCTGGTTCGACAACACCATTTTCGTGTTTGTCGCCGACCACACCGCAGGCAGCGCGGGCAAGGAAGACCTGCCCATCAGCAACTATCAGATTCCGTTGTTCATCTATGCGCCCAAGCTGATTCCGGCGCGGGAAAATGCACAGTTGGCCAGCCAGATCGACCTGGCGCCAACCCTGCTGGGCCTGTTGAACCTGGACTACGAGTCGACTTTCTTCGGACGCAACCTGCTGCAGGACAACCCTCTGCCTCCCCGGGTGCTGGTGGGCAACTATCAGCACCTGGGCCTGTTCGACGGCCAGGACCTGGCGATTCTCAGCCCGCGCCAGGGGTTGCGCCGGCATGACCAGGCCCTGGGCGCCAGCCAGGAATCCCGGGTACCGGACAGCGATCCGTTGATCCAGCGCGGCATCAGCTACTACCAGAGCGCCAGTTATGGCTTCAAGCAGCAATTGCTGGGCTGGAAGGCGCCCAAGGCAGCGGCGGATGAACTGAGCCAGCGCTGAAGTCGTTCGCGGGCAAGCCCGCTCCTACAGAAGTGGAGCAGGCTTGCCCGCGAAGATCCAGGCGCCCCCCATATCCGGGGCATAAAAAAGCCCCGCCGGCTTTCACCGGCGGGGCTTTTTCAGTACAGGGGTAAGGCTGGCTTACATCATGCCGCCCATGCCACCCATGCCACCCATGTCTGGCATGCCGCCAGCTGCAGGCTTGTCTTCCACGATTTCAGCAACAGCGGCTTCGGTGGTCAGGATCAGACCGCCGATGGACGAAGCTGCTTGCAGCGCGGAACGGGTTACCTTGGTTGGATCCAGGATGCCCATTTCGATCATGTCGCCGTATTCGCTGGTAGCAGCGTTGTAGCCGAAGTTGCCGGCACCCTGCTTGACCTTGTCCACGACAACGCTTGGCTCGTCACCGGAGTTGGCAACGATCTGGCGCAGTGGAGCTTCGATAGCGCGACGCAGTACAGCGATACCCACGTCCTGGTCGGCGTTGTCGCCTTTCAGGTCGTTGATGCCTTGCAGAGCACGGATCAGGGCTACGCCACCGCCAGGTACCACGCCTTCTTCAACGGCTGCACGGGTAGCGTGCAGGGCGTCTTCAACGCGGGCCTTCTTCTCTTTCATTTCAACTTCGGAACCAGCGCCAACCTTGATCACTGCAACGCCGCCGGACAGCTTGGCCAGACGCTCTTGCAGTTTTTCACGGTCGTAGTCGGACGAAGTGTCGGCGACTTGTTGACGGATCTGAGTCACACGAGCCTGGATGTCCGCTTCAACGCCAGCACCGTCGATGATGGTGGTGTTTTCTTTGGACAGGATCACGCGCTTGGCGTTACCCAGGTGCTCCAGGGTGGTGCTTTCCAGGCTCAGGCCGATCTCTTCGGAGATGACGGTACCGCCGGTCAGAACGGCGATGTCCTGCAGCATGGCCTTGCGACGGTCGCCGAAGCCAGGTGCCTTGACGGCAGCGACTTTGACGATGCCACGCATGTTGTTCACAACCAGAGTCGCCAGGGCTTCGCCTTCAACGTCTTCAGCCACGATCAGCAGTGGGCGGCCGGCTTTGGCAACGGCTTCCAGCACTGGCAGCATTTCGCGGATGTTGGAGATCTTCTTGTCCACCAGCAGGATCAGCGGGCCGTCGAGTTCGGCGACCATGGTGTCCGGCTTGTTGATGAAGTAAGGGGACAGGTAGCCGCGGTCGAATTGCATGCCTTCTACGACAGACAGTTCGTTTTCCAGGCCCGAGCCTTCTTCAACGGTGATCACGCCTTCTTTACCGACTTTTTCCATCGCTTCGGCAATGATGTCGCCGATGGAGTTGTCGGAGTTGGCGGAGATGGTGCCGACCTGAGCGATGGCCTTGGAGTCAGCGCATGGCTTGGACAGACCCTTCAGTTCTTTGACGATGGCGATGGTCGCCTTGTCGATACCGCGTTTCAGGTCCATCGGGTTCATGCCGGCAGCGACGGCTTTCAGGCCTTCGTTGACGATCGACTGAGCCAGAACGGTAGCGGTGGTGGTGCCGTCGCCAGCGTCATCGTTGGCACGGGAGGCAACGTCTTTGACCAGCTGCGCGCCCATGTTTTCGAAGCGATCTTTCAGCTCGATTTCTTTGGCAACGGAAACGCCGTCCTTGGTGATGGTCGGAGCGCCGAAGCTCTTCTCGATGATCACGTTACGGCCTTTCGGGCCCAGGGTCGCTTTTACTGCGTCAGCCAGAACGTTGACACCAGTGAGCATTTTCTTGCGGGCGGAATCGCCGAATTTAACTTCTTTAGCAGCCATGATCGATATTCCTTAAATACTGTGTAGTAGCGGGAAAATACGCGGGAAATCAGCCTTCGATAACAGCGAGAATCTCGTTCTCGGCCATTACCAGCAGATCTTCGCCATCGACTTTCACGGTGTTGCTGCCGGAGTACGGGCCAAACACCACTTTGTCACCCACTTTCACGGCCAGCGCACGTACTTCACCGTTGTCCAGCACACGGCCGGTACCTACAGCGACGATTTCGCCACGGTTAGGTTTTTCAGCAGCCGAACCAGGCAGAACGATACCGCCGGCAGTTTTCGATTCTTCTTCGCTGCGACGGATGACGACGCGGTCATGCAGAGGACGAAGCTTCATTGTCGATCTCTCCTAATTGTGGTTTTCAACGGCCGGTGTCGATACCGGCGGGTTAGCAAATCCGGCTTTGCCGGGTGCGGCTCGACAAGCGAGCCGCGGAAGTCTGTCTGGTGTCAGCACCAGAAACCTTGCGGTGACCGTTACATAAGGGCGCATAAGGTTATTACAAGGGCTGGCCGATGAAATTTTTTACATCGCTGGCGCCAAAACGAACACGGCACCCGAAGGTGCCGTGAGACGTGAGCTTCTGACTCAGGAGTCGCGGTGCTCGAATTCGCCTTCGATCACGTTGGGCTCGCGGCCCAGCGGCTGCTGGGGCGCAGGGCCGCCACGGGCGGCACGCATGTCGTCGGCAAAGGCGCGCTGGCGCAGGGCCTGCTCCTCGGCACGCTGGCGCATTTTATTGGCCAGCAGGCGACGGCTGATCGGCAACAGCATCAGCAGGCCGAACACATCGCTGATGAAACCCGGCAGGATCAGCAAACCACCACCCAGGGCCAGCATCAGGCCCTCGAGCATTTGCTGGGCCGGCAGCTCACCGCGATTGAGGCTTTCACGGGCACGCAGTGCCGTGGCCAGACCGGCCACGCGCAACACCAGCACACCGAGCATCGAACCGAGAATGATCAGCAGCAGCGCCGGGAAAAACCCGATGGCCGCGCTGACCTTGACGAAGACGAACAGCTCGAGCACCGGGAAAAGTAAAAAGAGCAACAGAAAAGGGCGCATCAAATGGTTTCCTCTGCGGAAGAATGCCTTCCAGTAGACCGTAAATGACGTCGCCAATTCGTGAATTCAAGCACCCAGGGGCGGATTTTTCGGCCATTGATCAGCTCGGGCCAGGAAAACCAGGGCCTCGCGTACTTGTGTCGGCGTATTGCAAGGCGCCTGGAAGGGCAGCCAATACAACGCCTGGCCGATGCGCAGGTGCATGCCTTCGGTATCGATCCCGGCCATCTGCGCCGGCGCGTTGTCCGGCAACCCGGTCAACTGGACATAGTGGGCAATGGCCTTGGCATGGTCGCTGTTCATGTGTTCCACCATGCTCAGTTCGGCCTTTCCGGCGAAGGGGTTGGCCAGGGTCAGTTGGTCGACCCAGTGGATCGCCCCGAAGCCGCCGATGTAGCGGTGGCGTACCGGCTTGAGCACCCAGAAATCGAAGTCATGGGCCTTGTGGTAGTTCTGCGACTCGGGAAAGTAACGGTAGTAACGCTCGGCTGCGGCTTCGATGGCGGCCTCGTCCTCGAGCTTCTCAGCCTCGGCCAGGTAGGTCAGGCGACCGACTGCCTGCACGTCATCGGCATCGCGCTCACCCACCAGCAGCGAGCACTTGGGATCCTTCTGCAGGTTGTGGGTGTGCTGGGCGATACGGCTGATCAGGATCAGCGGCCGGCCCTCGGCGTCCAGGCAATAGGGCACCACGGACCCGAAGGGAAATCCCGGCATGGCCTTGGAGTGAGTGGACAGCACCCCACGATATTCCTTGAGCAGCAGTTCTCGTGCATTCTTGGCAGCTTCAACGCTCACTTTATGACTCCTTATGTAGAATCCGTCGAAAACGGACGGGCGCCTGGAGCATTGTTCCAGCTACGCCAACAGGGCAATTCTCATCTGCAGCCAGGTCCGGCAGCCGAGCGAGGGTTCCCGAAAAGGACTCCCCTCAAGACCAGCTAGCGGGACATGCGAATGCAACTCACTGACAAAGTAATCATTATCACCGGCGGTTGCCAAGGTCTGGGCCGCTCCATGGCCGAGTATTTCGCAGCCAGGGGCGCGCGCCTGGCGTTGGTCGATCTGAACCAGGAAAAGCTCGACCAGGCTGTCGCGGCGTGCAAGACCCGCTGCGTCGAAGCCCGTGCCTATCTGTGCAACGTCGCCGATGAAGAGCAGGTGAACCACATGGTGGCCCAGGTGGCCGAGGACTTTGGCGCCATCCACGGCCTGATCAACAACGCCGGGATCCTGCGCGACGGCCTGCTGGTCAAGGTCAAGGACGGCCAGATGACCAAGATGAGCCTGGCCCAGTGGCAGGCGGTGATCGACGTCAACCTGACCGGGGTCTTCCTCTGTACCCGGGAAGTGGCGGCGAAGATGATCGAGCTCGGAAACAACGGCGCGATCATCAACATTTCTTCGATCTCCCGCGCCGGCAATATCGGCCAGACCAACTATTCCGCAGCCAAGGCCGGGGTCGCGGCAGCCACGGTCACCTGGGCCAAGGAGCTCGCGCGTTACGGCATCCGCGTAGCGGGCATTGCCCCGGGCTTTATCGAAACCGAGATGACTCTGGGCATGAAACCCGAGGCCCTGGAGAAGATGACTGCCGGTATTCCCCTCAAGCGCATGGGCAAGCCGGAAGAGATCGCCCACTCGGCGGCCTATATCTTCGAGAACGACTACTACACCGGGCGCATCCTGGAAATGGACGGCGGCCTGCGGGTCTGATCCTGCCGTCGCAACGGTAGGAGCCGGCTTGCCGGCGAAAGCGATCTTGAGGACGCCTTCGCCGGCAAGCCGGCTCCTACATGACACACCCGCCTAGGGCTTCAGTCGTCGCTGATGGTGATATTGGGCATCGCCGGAGCGGCCGCTTCTTGCAAGACAATGCGCGCGCCCACATGCCGCGCCAACTCCTGGTAGACCATGGCGATCTGGCTTTCCGGCTCGGCGATCACCGTCGGCTTGCCGCCGTCGGCCTGCTCGCGGATCAGCATCGACAACGGTAGCGAGGCCAGCAGCTCGACGTCGTACTGGCTGGCCAGCTTCTCGCCGCCGCCTTCGCCAAACAGGTGCTCGGCATGGCCACAGTTGGAGCAGATGTGCACCGCCATGTTCTCCACCACACCCAGCACCGGGATATTGACCTTGCGGAACATCTCCACGCCCTTGCGCGCATCCAGCAGAGCCAGGTCCTGGGGCGTGGTGACGATCACCGCACCGGCCACCGGGACTTTCTGCGCCAGGGTCAGCTGGATGTCGCCGGTGCCTGGCGGCATGTCGATCACCAGGTAGTCCAGGTTGCCCCAGTCGGTCTGGGTCACCAGTTGCAGCAAGGCCCCGGAGACCATAGGACCGCGCCAGACCATCGGCGTGTTGTCATCGGTGAGGAAGGCCATGGACATGACCTCCACGCCGTGGGACTCGATCGGCACGAACCACTTCTGGTCCTTGATCTTCGGACGGGTGCCTTCGGCGATGCCGAACATGATGCCCTGGCTCGGACCATAGATATCGGCGTCGAGAATCCCCACCTTGGCGCCTTCGCGGGCCAGGGCCAGGGCCAGGTTGGCCGCGGTGGTGGACTTGCCCACACCGCCCTTGCCGGAAGCCACCGCCACCACGTTCTTGACGTTGGCCAGGCCCGGGATCTGCGCCTGGGCCTTGTGCGCGGCAATGACGCTGCTGATCTCGACCTTGGCCGAGCTCACGCCGTCCAGGCCCTCGATGGCCAGTTGCAGCATCTGCGCCCAGCCACTCTTGAACAGGCCGGCGGCATAACCCAGTTCCATGCGGACCGTGACCCGGTCGCCCTGGACCTCGATGTCCCGCACGCAGCCGGCGCTGACCGGGTCCTGGTTCAGGTAAGGGTCGGTGTATTGACGAAGGACGGCTTCCACCGCTGCGCGATTGACGGCGCTCATGGGCAACTCCGATAACAAGACAGGAAAATCAGCCGGCTATCCTACGCCGCCGACTCCTTCGTGGCGAGAAAGCTTGCTGCGCACAATGTGCCTGGAAGGGTGAAAATTCCGCTCCGGCGCTTTATAGTGGCCGACCTCCGTTTCATCAAGTAGCCGAGCCCCATGTCCGAGCCACGCAAGATCCTCGTCACCAGCGCCCTGCCCTATGCCAATGGTTCCATCCACCTTGGCCACATGCTTGAGTACATCCAGACCGACATGTGGGTGCGCTTCCAGAAGCTACGCGGCAACCAATGCATCTATGTCTGCGCGGACGACGCACACGGCTCGGCCATCATGTTGCGCGCGGAGAAGGAAGGCATCACCCCGGAGCAGTTGATCGCCAACGTGCAGGCTGAACACTGCGCCGACTTTGCCGAGTTCCTGGTGGATTTCGACAACTTCCACTCCACTCACGCTGAAGAAAACCGTGAGCTGTCGAGCCAGATCTACCTCAAGCTGCGGGACGCCGGGCACATCGCCACGCGCTCCATCACCCAGTATTTCGACCCGGAAAAGAAAATGTTCCTGGCCGACCGCTTCATCAAGGGCACCTGCCCGAAATGCGGCACCGAGGACCAGTACGGCGACAACTGCGAAAAATGCGGTGCCACCTATGCCCCGACCGACCTGAAGGATCCTAAGTCGGCGATCTCCGGCGCCACTCCGGTGCTCAAGGACTCCCAGCACTTCTTCTTCAAGCTGCCGGACTTCCAGCAGATGCTGCAGAGCTGGACCCGCAGCGGCACCCTGCAGGACGCCGTGGCCAACAAGATCGCCGAGTGGCTGGACGCCGGCCTGCAGCAGTGGGACATCTCCCGCGATGCACCGTACTTCGGCTTCGAGATCCCGGATGAGCCGGGCAAGTACTTCTATGTGTGGCTGGACGCGCCGATCGGCTACATGGCCAGCTTCAAGAACCTCTGCAGCCGTCGTCCGGAACTGGATTTCGACGCCTTCTGGGGCAAGGACTCCACCGCCGAGCTGTATCACTTCATCGGCAAGGACATCGTCAACTTCCACGCCCTGTTCTGGCCCGCCATGCTCGAAGGCGCCGGCTATCGCAAGCCGACCGGCATCAACGTCCACGGCTACCTGACGGTCAATGGCCAGAAGATGTCCAAGTCCCGTGGCACCTTCATCAAGGCCCGCACCTACCTGGAGCACCTGTCGCCGGAATACCTGCGCTACTACTACGCGTCCAAGCTGGGCCGTGGTGTCGACGACCTGGACCTGAACCTCGAAGACTTCGTGCAGAAGGTCAACTCCGACCTGGTGGGCAAGGTGGTGAACATCGCCAGCCGTTGCGCCGGCTTCATCCACAAGGGCAATGCCGGGGTGATGGTGGACAGCAATGCCGCCCCCGAACTGACCGAGGCTTTCCTGGCCGCGGCGCCAAGCATCGCCGACGCCTATGAAGCCCGTGACTTCGCCCGGGCCATGCGCGAGATCATGGGCCTGGCCGACCGCGCCAACGCCTGGATCGCCGACAAGGCCCCATGGTCGCTGAACAAGCAGGAAGGCAAGCAAGATGAAGTCCAGGCCATCTGCGCCACTGGCATCAACCTGTTCCGCCAGTTGGTGATCTTCCTCAAACCGGTGCTGCCACTGCTGGCTGCCGATGCCGAGGCCTTCCTCAACGTGGCCCCGCTGACCTGGAACGACCACCAGCAACTGCTGGCCAACCATCAGCTCAACGAATTCAAGCCGCTGATGACGCGGATCGACCCGGTAAAAGTGCAAGCCATGACCGATGCCTCCAAGGAAGACCTGGCCGCCAGCCAGACCGACACCGGTGGCCCTAAAGGCAACGGTGAACTAGTGAAGGACCCGCTGTCCGCGGAAATCGACTTCGATGCCTTTGCCGCCATCGACCTGCGTGTCGCCCTGATCGTCAAGGCCGAAGCCGTGGAAGGTGCCGACAAGCTGCTGCGCCTGACCCTGGATATCGGCGACGAACAGCGCAACGTGTTCTCCGGCATCAAGAGCGCCTACCCTGATCCGTCCAAGCTCGATGGCCGCCTGACCATGATGATCGCCAACCTCAAGCCACGGAAAATGAAGTTCGGCATCTCCGAAGGCATGGTGATGGCTGCCGGCCCTGGCGGTGAAGAAATCTACCTGCTGAGCCCGGACAGCGGCGCCAAGCCCGGCCAGCGGATCAAGTAAGGCTGCAGGCTGGACCCCATCCCCCCGTTGCGCCCGGCGCAACGGGGGGATTTGCATATCTGGCTGGCCCTGCGCCGACGCTGGAGTTTGCCTACTCTTGAAGGACAGCCTGCCCGTACCGGCCCCGACCATGACCGACTTCCTCCTCGCCCTTGTCAGCACTGCCCTGATCAACAACTTCGTGTTGCAGTGGCCGCTGGGCGTCGACCCGCTGCTGCAGGCCCCAGCCGATAGCGCTCGGCTTCGGATCCATGCGCTGGGCCTGGCAACGACGGTCTTGATGCTGGTCAGTTGCGTACTCGGCCATGTCCTCTATCGTGGCGTGCTGGTGCCCTGGGGGCTGCAGTCCTTGCAGCTGTTTGCCTGGTTGTCCCTGAGTGTGCTGCTGATCAGACCGGCGCTACACTGGCTGCCCCGGGCCCTGCCCGGTTTGCCATTCGATGGCCTCTGGCCCTTGTTGCTGGCCAATGCCGGGATGCTCGGCCTGCTGTTGATCGCCAGCGGGGAAAACCTCGGGCTGGCGACCCTCGGCGCCATGAGCCTGGGTGCCGGGCTGGGCTTCTGGTTGGTACTGAGCCTGTTCAATGACCTGCGCCAGCGTATTTCCACCAACGATATTCCCCTGCCCTGGCAAGGCCTGCCGATCGACCTGATCAGCGCCGGCCTGCTGGCAGTGGCGTTTTTCGGCTTCAACGGACTGCTCAAGACATGAGTCTGATTCAACGCATCGACGCCCTTCTGCCCCAGACCCAATGCGGCAAGTGCGGCCACGCCGGATGCAAACCCTACGCCCAGGGCATCGCCAGTGGCGAGGCCATCAACAAGTGTCCGCCAGGGGGCCAGGAAACCATCGCCGGCCTGGCACAACTGCTCCAGCTGCCGGTGGTAGAACTGGACCACAGCCGTGGCGAAGCCCCGGCGCAGATCGCCCATATCCGCGAAGCCGAATGCATCGGCTGCACCAAGTGCATCCAGGCCTGCCCGGTGGACGCCATCGTCGGCGCGGCGAAGCTCATGCACAGCGTATTGATCGACGAATGCACCGGCTGCGACCTCTGTGTGGCGCCCTGCCCGGTGGATTGCATCGACATGCTGCCGTTGCCCATGGCCCGAGTGCTGCCCATTGTCGGCGGCCTGGCCAGCAGCCCCGAGCAGTTGCAGGCTCGCGCCGCCAAACGCGATCACGCCCGGCGCCGCTTCGAGCAGCGCAATGATCGCTTGCAGCGCGAAGAGGCCCGACGCCTGGCCGAACGTCAGGCCAGGGCCCAGCGCGCCACCCAGGCCAGCGACGCCAGCCAAGACCCGGTTCAGTCGGCTATCGAGCGGGTCCGCGCGCAGAAAGCCGCGGCGGCCGATGCCGCCTTGAAAAAGGCCAAGATCGAGCTGGCCATGAGTCGCGCCCAATTGCACAAATCCCTCAAGGCCTTCGGTCATCCGCCGACCTTCGAGCAGCAATCGCAGTTGGTCGTCCTGCAGCGCCAGTTCGAAGTGGCGGAGCAGGCACTGGCCCAACTGGAAGCCCAGGCGCCTCCACCGCCCGCGCCGGTGGCCCGGGATGCCGACCTCAAGCGAGCCAAGATCCAGTTGGCGATGCGCCGCGCCGAACTGAAAAAGGCCCAGGCCGCAGCAGCCCCCGAAGCCGAACTGCAAACCCTGGCCGCGGCCCTGGCGGCGGCCGAACAGGCGCTGCACGCCGCGGAAGACGCCAGTGGCAAACCGGCACCAGTACTGGAGCGGATCGAGAAACGCCCGATCGCCCCACAACTGCGACAACTGAAGACCGAACTGGCCTACGCCCGAGCCGAACTGAGCAAACTGCAACGCCAGACCGATACCAGCAGCGAACAACTGGCCCAGGCCCAAGCCCGCCTGAGCGAAGCCGAGCGCCAGGTAAACGCCCATGACGTGCCCTGAAACAGTCGATCCGCGCCTGCGCCAGGCCATGCAGCGCGTGCTGCTGGCCACGCTGCCGGGGCTGCTGGTACTGCTGTGGTTGTATGCCTGGGGGCCGCTGCTGAATCTACTGCTGGCAGCCAGTGGGGCCCTGGCCATGGAAGCCTTGGTGCTGTTCCTGCGGCGGCGTCCCCTGCAACCTGCCCTCGGCGATGGCAGCGCGTTGGTCAGTGCCACCTTGCTGGCCCTGGCCCTGCCACCCTATTGCCCCTGGTGGCTGCCGCTGAGCGCTGCCGCCAGCGCCGTGCTCTTGGGCAAGCAGGTATACGGCGGTGTCGGCCAGAACCCCTTCAACCCGGCCATGCTGGGCTATGCGCTGGCCCTGCTGTGCTTCCCGCAATCCATGACTCACTGGCCCGCGCCCCATGCCCTGGATCTGCTCGGCGGGCTGCAACAGGTATTCGGCCTGGGAGGCAACCCGCCCCCGGACGCCTGGGCCCAGGCCACGGCGCTGGACAGCCTGCGGATCAACAAGAGCCTGACCGTCGATGAACTCTTTGCCGGCAACCCCGCCTTCGGTCACTTCGGCGGCCGTGGCACCGAATGGGTCAACCTTGGATTTCTGGCTGGCGGCCTGTTTCTGCTGCAACAGCGGGTCATCGGCTGGCAGGCGCCCGTGGGCATGCTTGGCAGCCTGCTGCTGATCAGCCTGCTGTGCTGGAACGGCAGCGGCTCCGACTCCCACGGTTCGCCGCTGTTCCACCTGCTCAGCGGCGCCAGCATGCTCGGTGCGTTCTTTATCGTCACCGAGCCGGTGTCCGGCCCCAAGGCCGCCAAGGCCCGCCTGCTGTTTGGCGTTGGCGTTGGCCTGCTCACCTACCTGATCCGCACCTGGGGTGGCTACCCCGACGGGCTCGCATTCGCCGTGCTGCTGATGAACCTGGCGGTACCGGCCCTGGAGCGCCTGAGCTCCGAAAAACCGCTGGAGCGCCCCTCATGAAAGGGGCTAGCAGCCTGTTGCTGCTGATGCTGCTCGGCTCCCTGGGCATCGGTGCCACCCTGTTGCTGCAATATGCCACCACTCCACGCATAGAAGCCGAACAACGGGCCTTGCAGGCACGCAAGCTGTTGGATGTGCTGCCCGCCGGCAGCTATGACAACCAGCCCCTGGACCAGCCATTGCCCTTGGCCGATGGGCAACTGAGCAACAGTCGCCTGCTCGATGGCTACCTGGCCACCCGCAATGGCCAGCCCAGCGCCGTGCTGCTGCGCAGCCAGGTCACAGGCTACGCCGGCCCCATCGAGTTGCTGATTGCTATCGACCCCCAGGGGCGCCTGCTGGGCAGCAAGACCCTCCGGCAGGATGAGACTCCGGGGCTGGGAGCACATATCGCCAGCTGGCCCAATGCCTGGCTCCAGGGGTTTTCAGGAAAATCCCGCAATGATCCGGGCGACAGCGGCTGGGCCTTGAAAAAGGACAACGGGCAGTTCGATCAGATTGCCGGCGCCACCATCACTTCCCGTGCGGTGATCAGTGCCTTGCATGATGCCTTGCGCTACTTCGACGAACACCGCGGACAACTGCTCCCTGGAACGCCTCATGAATAAGCCGCTGTCATTGCCGGGGCTGCTGATGCTGCCACCCCTGATCGGGGCTACGGACTCCTGGGTCAAGGCAATCGGCCTGGCCCTGGCCTGGGTATTGCTGATCGGCCTCTACGGCGCCGGCATGCGCTTGCTGCGTCCGCCGATCGAGGCCCGCCACCACTGGCTGGCCAGCCTGCTGCTCAGCGCCAGCCTCGGCAGTTGCCTGTGGCTGGCGCTGCAGGCCTGGAGTTATGAGCTGCACCAGCAATTGAGCCTGTACCTGGGCCTGCTGCCCCTGCAATGCGTGGTACTGGAACAGGCGGGTTTCTTCCAGCACCGCAACCGACTGCGCCTGGCCGGCGCTTTCTGTGTGGCCCTGATCGGCCTGGGTGCCCTGCGCGAGCTGCTGGGCGCTGGTACGCTGGGCAGCCATCTGGGCTGGCTTGTCGGCCAGCCGGATGCAGGCAGCGGCTGGGTCGTGCTGCCACATGGGGGGCTACGCCTGCTGACCCTCGCCCCCGGCGGTTTTATCCTGCTGGGTGCGCTGCTGGCCGCAAAACGGGCCTGGGCCGGCCCCTGGACCTTAAACCGACCGCCTTCGAGGAAATGAATCACCCATGAATGCCGCCAAACGCCTGGAAATCTTTCGCCGGCTACACGAAGACAACCCCGAACCGAAAACCGAGCTGGCCTATTCCTCGCCGTTCGAGCTGCTGATTGCGGTGATTCTCTCGGCGCAATCGACCGACGTCGGAGTCAACAAGGCGACTGCCAGGCTCTTCCCCGTAGCCAATACCCCAGCGGCAATCTACGCCCTGGGTGTCGAAGGCCTGTCCGAATACATCAAGACCATCGGCCTGTACAACAGCAAGGCCAAGAACGTCATCGAGACCTGCCGCCTGCTGGTGGAACGCCATAACAGCGAAGTGCCACAGACCCGGGAAGAGCTGGAGGCTCTGCCCGGGGTGGGCCGCAAGACCGCCAACGTGGTCCTCAACACCGCTTTCCGGCAACTGACCATGGCGGTGGACACCCATATCTTCCGGGTCAGCAACCGAACCGGGCTGGCCCCGGGAAAGAACGTGGTCGAAGTCGAAAAGAAACTCATGAAGTTCGTGCCCAAGGAGTTTCTGCTGGACTCCCATCACTGGCTGATCCTCCACGGCCGCTACGTTTGCCTGGCACGCAAGCCACGCTGTGGCAGCTGTCGAATCGAAGACCTGTGCGAATACAAGCAAAAGACTTCCGACGATTGAGCAAGCATTGATTTTGCCGATAGATCGATTGAAAAAATCTTTTTTACCCGCCAGGAGAATATCGATATAAGGAGCGCCAATGGCAGTCCTAGCCTGGAGTCGACCTTATGAGTACTGGCAAAGAACAACTGGACGTAGAAGACGATTTCGTCGCAGCTGAAACAGATGACGCAGAACCGGTGGTCGAAGTGGCGAAAACCAATCTGAGCAAGCGCCGGACCATCGACAATCTCCTCGAGGAACGGCGCCTGCAAAAACAGTTGGCCGATTACGACTTTGACCTCTAGTCACAAAAGAACCTCCCCATGGAGGTTTTTTTGTACCTGTGCCCAGCCGCAAATCTGGCCGGTCAGCCTCCCCGACTGACCGGCTGCGTCGGCACTCAAGCGAGCCCATCCAGCAACACCGTCTCAATGCGCACGTGCTCTAAAGGCTCATATCAACCGATGCCGTTGAGCGAACTCGATCAGATCAACCAGTGAACGAGCATTGAGCTTGGCCAGCAACCGGCGCTTGTAGGTACTGATGGTCTTGTTGCTCAAGCACAACCCCTCGGCAATTTCCTTGTTACTCATGCCGTTGGTGAGTTGTTTCAATACGATCAATTCGCGCCCTGAAAGCAGCTCGATCATCTGCTGCTCACTGCTGATGCCCTGGCTTGAGCGAAAGGTGTGCAAGGCCTCGTTGGGGAAGTAGCTGTATCCCGCAAGCACCGCACGCACGGCACTCAACAGCTCGGTGATGTCCTGCTGCTTGCACACATAACCGGCAGCACCGGCCTGCATGCAGCGCATGGAGAAAGGCCCCGGAACTTGCAGGGTCAATACCAGAATCTTGATCGACATACCTCTGGACATCAGCCGGTTTATAACTTCGAGCCCATCAAGTTGCGGAATTCCAATATCCAGAATCAAGATGTCTGGAACATATTCAAGAGCCAACTTCAATGCATCCGTGCCGTTATCTGCTTCCGCTACTACTTCAAGGCCATGGCGCTCCATCAACATACGCACAGCCAAACGGACAACAGGGTGATCATCCACGATCAATACTCTTTTCATAGGTCCATCTCAGTCCTGAGAGTTTTTTTAGAGCCCGCACAATACCCCAGAGAATTGACTCTGACACCGTGCTACAGAGGGCTACGACCTTACGAGGACGATCCTTACAAACAATACCGAATTGCCTTACAAAACGACCTAGATAAAAGTGGTTCAATATCCAAACCGCCTAGGATCAATCGTCAAATCAGCTACTTTTCGTACTAATAAAACTCCAACCTACAAGCACTCTCAGTAGCGGTACTTGGTACTTCGCCCATCAAGAAGTGGCTCACCTTACCCAACAGACACTTGCTGATCTGAATTAGGCCCCGACGCTCACTGCAATTATCCAGGGCAAAAAAAAGCCCCGCTTATCGCGGGGCTTTCTTCAACCACTCAAAGCATCAGACCAGGGTCCGACCCTTGTTCGCGGCAATGCGCATGCGCAGGGCGTTGAGCTTGATGAAGCCAGCTGCGTCCGCCTGGTTGTAGGCACCGCCGTCCTCTTCGAAGGTAGCGATGTTGGCGTCGAACAGCGATTCGTCAGACTTGCGACCGGTCACGATCACGTTGCCCTTGTACAGCTTCAGGCGTACCACGCCATTCACGTGGGCCTGGGAGACGTCGATCATCTGTTGCAGCATCAGACGCTCAGGGCTCCACCAGTAGCCGGTGTAGATCAGGCTGGCGTACTTGGGCATAAGCTCGTCTTTGAGGTGAGCCACTTCGCGGTCCAGGGTGATGGACTCGATAGCGCGGTGAGCACGCAGCATGATGGTGCCGCCAGGTGTCTCGTAGCAGCCGCGGGACTTCATGCCCACGTAACGGTTCTCGACGATGTCCAGACGACCGATACCGTGTTCGCCACCGATGCGGTTCAGGGTCGCCAGCACGGTGGCCGGGGTCATCTCGACGCCGTCCAGTGCCACGATATCGCCGTTGCGGTAGGTCAGTTCCAGGTATTGCGGGGTATCTGGGGCCTTCTCCGGGGAGACAGTCCAGCGCCACATGTCTTCTTCGTGCTCGGTCCAGGTGTCTTCCAGAACGCCGCCTTCATAGGAGATATGCAGCAGGTTGGCGTCCATCGAGTACGGGGATTTCTTCTTGCCGTGACGCTCGATCGGGATCCCGTGCTTCTCGGCGTAGTCCATCAGCTTCTCGCGGGACAGCAGGTCCCACTCGCGCCAAGGGGCAATCACCTTCACACCCGGCTTGAGGGCGTAGGCGCCCAGTTCGAAACGCACCTGATCGTTGCCCTTGCCGGTGGCGCCATGGGAAATGGCGTCGGCGCCGGTTTCGTTGGCGATTTCGATCAGGCGCTTGGCGATCAACGGACGAGCGATGGAAGTACCCAGCAGGTACTCGCCTTCGTAGACGGTGTTGGCGCGGAACATCGGGAAAACGAAATCACGCACGAACTCTTCGCGCAGATCGTCGATGTAGATCTCTTTGACGCCCATGGCTTGCGCCTTGGCGCGGGCCGGCTCGACCTCTTCGCCTTGGCCCAGGTCAGCAGTGAAAGTCACTACTTCACAGTTGTAAGTATCCTGCAGCCACTTGAGGATCACCGAAGTGTCCAGGCCGCCCGAATACGCCAGAACGACCTTGTTAACGTCCGCCATGCCATCACTCCACGGGGTTGTACGGAAAGCCGCCAAGTCTACCGATCCACGCGGATAATTTACAGAGGCGCGACAGCTTATGACGACCAAGCGACAGATTATGTCGAGTGAGCGACGACAGCCGTATCAGGAAGTCGCCGCTGCGCTGGATCCGGAAGCCGCCTGAGGCGCTGGGGCCGGCTTTTCGGCAGGAGCGACCCGCTCCAGATGCACATTGACCCGCCGGTTCTTCGCCCGGTTGGCCGCATTGGTGTTGGGGGCCAGGGGATAGCGCTCGCCATGGAAGCGCACCACGATCTGGTTTTCCGCCAGGCCATTGGCCTTGAAGAACTCCATGACCGCCAGCGCACGACGGCGCGACAGGTCACGGTTGGTCAGGCGGTTGCCACTGTTATCAGAGTGCCCGTCCAATTCGACATGATTGACCGAGGGGTCGGCCTTGATGAAGTCCACCATCACTTGCAGCTTGGCCTTGGCCCGGGCGTCCAGGTCGATGCCACCCCCGGGGAAACCGATCTCGGCCTGCTTGACCTGTTCATAGTTCATCGGCAACAGCTTGGCCATGCAGCTTTGATAGTCGCCGTAGGCCTTGCTGAACTTCACCGGCAACAGGCGTACCTCGGACACTCCGCCTTCGCGGGAGAAGTGCCGGACCACCGGGCTGCGCCCCTCCAGCAAACCGACGATCAGACGTCCGGCCTGCATCTGGTTGCTGTTGAACAGCACCCCATCGGTACCGGCCTTGACCGCCCCGAGGTTGATGTCGCCACGCCCCGGCTGCCAGGGGGCGGCGGCCGCAAGCAGGGTCGCGGAACCACCGGCCTGCATGGGGTTGAAACTCTTGAGGCGGAAAATCGCCTGCTCGCCGGCGCGACGAACGAATTCGCCGGAACCGAAATCGGTAACCGGTTGGATCAGGCGGCACTCGAACTTGTCACCTTCGACCGTCCACTCAATGCTCTCCAGGCGAGTCTGGAAAGTGAGAGCCATCGCAGGCAGGCTGGCAAACACACTGAGCAAGGCTAGATAACGCTGGCGCACGGGAGGCTCCACTGACGTGTACAACAGAAAAATCGACAGGCGTTAATACGCCATACCTTCGGGATATCGGTTGCTCGTCGCAAAACTTGATAGCGAGTGCCTGGAAGAGTCTTTTCCGGTAGCATTCCCCCGAGTTTTACCCGCCTGGAACCTCCAATGTCCGACCGCCTGACCCTGCTGCGTCCCGACGACTGGCATATTCATCTTCGCGATGGGGCCGTGTTGCCCAATACAGTCGCAGATGTCGCGCGCACCTTTGGCCGCGCCATCATCATGCCCAACCTGGTACCTCCGGTGCGCAACGCCGCGGAAGCCGACGCCTATCGCCAGCGCATTCTAGCTGCGCGCCCGGCCGGCAGCCGCTTCGAGCCACTGATGGTGCTCTACCTGACCGACCGTACCCAGCCGGAGGAAATCCGCGCGGCCAAGGCCTGCGGTTTCGTCCACGCCGCCAAGCTGTACCCGGCCGGCGCGACCACCAACTCGGATTCGGGCGTGACCAGCATCGACAAGATTTTCCCGGTGCTTGAAGCCATGGCCGAAGTCGGTCTGCCGCTGTTGATCCACGGCGAGGTAACCCGCGGCGACGTCGACGTCTTCGACCGCGAGAAGATCTTCATCGACGAGCACATGCGGCGTGTGGTTGAACGCTTCCCCAGCCTGAAAGTGGTGTTCGAACACATCACCACCGCTGAAGCCGTGCAGTTCGTCAAGGAGGCTTCGGCTAACGTCGGCGCCACCATCACTGCGCATCACCTGCTGTACAACCGCAATCACATGCTGGTGGGCGGTATTCGTCCGCACTTCTATTGCCTGCCGATCCTCAAGCGCAACACCCACCAGGAAGCCCTGCTGGATGCGGCCACCAGCGGCAACGCGAAGTTCTTCCTCGGCACCGACTCGGCACCTCACGCCCAGCACGCCAAGGAAGCCGCTTGCGGTTGCGCCGGCTGCTATAGCGCCTACGCCGCCATCGAGCTGTACGCCGAAGCGTTCGAACAACGCAACGCCCTGGATCAGCTGGAAGCTTTCGCCAGCCTCAACGGCCCGCGCTTCTACGGCCTGCCGGCCAACACCGACAGCATCACCCTGGTCCGTGAAGAATGGACCGCTCCTGCCAGCCTGCCGTTTGGCGAGCTGACTGTCATTCCGCTGCGCGCCGGTGAAAAACTGCGCTGGCGCCTGCTGGAGGATCACTCGTGAGTGACGACCATTTCGACGACGAACAAGAAGGTAGCAGCGGCGGTCCTCGCCATCCGATGGCGGCACGCTTTCGCGGTTACCTGCCGGTAGTCGTCGATGTTGAAACCGGTGGCTTCAACTCGGCAACCGACGCCCTGCTGGAAATTGCCGCAACCACCATCGGCATGGACGAAAAAGGCTTCGTGTTCCCCGAACACACCTACTTCTTCCGGGTCGAGCCTTTCGAAGGCGCGAACATCGAAGCTGCAGCCCTGGAATTCACCGGGATCAAGCTTGATCATCCCCTGCGCATGGCTGTGAGCGAAGAAACCGCCCTCACCGATATTTTCCGCGGGGTGCGCAAGGCGCTGAAGGCCAATGGCTGCAAGCGCGCCATCCTGGTAGGCCACAACAGCAGCTTCGACCTGGGCTTCCTGAATGCCGCCGTGGCGCGCCTGGACATGAAGCGCAATCCGTTCCACCCGTTCTCCAGCTTCGATACCGCCACTCTGGCTGGCCTGGCATACGGCCAGACCGTGCTGGCCAAGGCCTGTCAGAGCGCAGACATCGACTTCGACGGTCGCGAGGCCCACTCGGCTCGCTACGACACCGAGAAGACCGCCGAGCTGTTCTGCGGCATCGTCAACCGCTGGAAACAGATGGGCGGCTGGCAGGATTTCGACGACTGAATAGTCGCTTTCCTTTGCCCCATAAAAAAACCGGCCCTAAGGCCGGTTTTTTATGCGTAACGCCAAGCCTTACAGCTTGCCGGCGTTCTCGCTCAGGTAAGCAGCAACGCCTTCTGGCGAAGCGGTCATGCCCTTGTCGCCTTTCTTCCAGTTGGCAGGGCAGACTTCGCCGTGCTCTTCGTGGAACTGCAGAGCGTCGACCAGACGGATCAGCTCTTCCATGTTGCGGCCCAGTGGCAGGTCGTTGACGATCTGCGAGCGGACAACGCCTTTGTCGTCGATCAGGAACGCGCCACGGAAAGCCACGCCGCCTTCGGACTCAACGTCGTAGGCCTTGGCGATTTCGTGCTTCATGTCAGCAGCCATGATGTATTGAACCTGACCGATGCCGCCGGCATTGATCGGGGTGTTACGCCAGGCGTTGTGAGTGAAGTGCGAGTCGATGGACACAGCGATCACTTCAACGTTGCGTGCCTTGAAGTCAGCCATGCGGTGGTCCAGAGCGATCAGCTCGGACGGGCACACGAAGGTGAAGTCCAGTGGGTAGAAGAACACCAGGCCGTATTTGCCTTTGATGGCCGAGGACAGGGTGAAGCTGTCGACGATTTCGCCATTGCCGAGAACGGCCGGAACGGTGAAGTCAGGGGCTTGTTTGCCTACGAGTACGCTCATTGGATATCTCCTGGTGTGGACGTAGTAATGAAGAAGAAGGGTTGGCCCCGAGCCTGCCATGCTGATGCGACAGCCCCGTGACGTGCGCCCTCTTCGCAAGGACCGACCATCATACACGGCGTTTTTAAGCTGTCCTTAGTGGTTTTTCCTCTGGCCGGCCTCCAACGCGAAAAATGCGAATGATCTGTCATTAATGCCAAGAAAAGCCGTTCGTCACTCAAGCAAGAATCAGCAACAAAGGGCGTCGAAACCACTTTGACAATCATTCTCGTTAACATTAAGATCCATCGCAATTGAGCCCTAACCAGCGACGGTTCTCATCTTATGTATGTCTGCCTCTGCACCGGTGTCACCGACGGACAAATTCGCGAAGCGATCTACGAAGGTTGCTGCAGCTACCGCGAAGTACGCCAGGCCACCGGCGTTGCCAGCCAGTGCGGCAAATGTGCCTGCCTGGCCAAGCAAGTGGTTCGCGAAACCCTGACCGAATTGCAGAGCAGCCAAGCGGCAATCCCCTACCCTGTGGAATTTAATGTCGCCTGATTTAATCAATAATTAGCGGCGTTACAAACAACCGGACCTGGCGTCCGGTTTTTTTATGCCTGTAATTCAATCGCTTAGAGACAAAACGCGGAACACAAACATTCTTATTCCGATTAATTTTCATATATTATTCAATAACTTAGGTTTGACAGTAATGTTCATGCAGCTCAGACTCTGCCCATGTTCCACTAAATACAGGGCAGGACCCCATCATGAAAGGCGACATTACAGTCATCCAGCATCTCAATAAAATCCTTGCCAATGAACTGGTCGCGATCAATCAGTACTTCCTGCATGCGCGCATGTATGAAGATTGGGGCCTGAACAAGCTGGGCAAGCACGAGTACCACGAGTCCATCGACGAGATGAAGCATGCGGACAAGCTGATCAAGCGCATCCTCTTCCTCGAAGGCCTGCCCAACGTCCAGGACCTGGGCAAGTTGCATATAGGTGAGCACACCAAGGAAATGCTCGAATGCGACCTGCGTATCGAGCGCACCGGCCATGCCGACCTCAAGGCCGCGATCGCCCATTGCGAATCGGTTGGTGACTTCGGCAGCCGTGAACTGCTGGAAGATATTCTGGAATCCGAAGAAGAGCATATCGACTGGCTGGAAACCCAATTGGGCCTGATCGATAAAGTGGGTATCGAGAACTATCTGCAATCGCAAATGGGTGACGAGTAACTCAACTCGTAATACCCGAAGAATAAAAAAGCCCCGCTTCTCTTATGAGAGCGGGGCTTTTTTATTACGCGGATATGTTCGCGTAACAAACCGAAGCAGAGTGCTTGCCGCAAGTTTCCGAGAATCACACGAGTAGCATGTCGATTCCCGGAAACCCTCGCGAGCAGGCGCGCTTTTACGCTTCGGTCTTGGCAGCGGCTTTTTCGGCAGCGGCCTTGATCAGGCTCTGCAATTCACCGTTGGCGAACATTTCAGCCATGATGTCGCTGCCGCCGACCAGCTCACCGGCCACCCACAGTTGTGGGAAGGTTGGCCAATTGGCGTACTTGGGCAGGTTGGCGCGAATTTCCGGGTTCTGCAGGATGTCCACGTAAGCGAACTTCTCACCACAGCCCATTACGGCCTGAGCGGCTTTGGCAGAGAAGCCGCACTGCGGGGCATTCGGCGAGCCTTTCATGTAAAGCAGAATGGTGTTGTTGGCAATCTGCTCTTTAATAGTTTCGATGATATCCATGGAACACCTCGGCTGAACTTTCCGACTCTGTTGTCGGCACGGTGGCGCATTGTAACGGAATCCTGAGCACCCTGCTCGGCCTCTCCGACAGACATCTCAGGCCGCCTGCACCCTGACCGGCACCCCGTTCAACGCCGCATTTCCCGACAGCACATCGAGCTGGCGCTCGTCGGTCAGGTCATTAGCGCTGCAACCCGGCTGCTCCGTGGCTATGTTCATCTGCACGCCCGGACGCCCATGCCCCCAGCCATGGGGCAGGCTCACCACCCCCGGCATCATCTCGGCGCTGGCCAGCACTTCGACTTCCACCGCGCCGACCCGTGAACTGATGCGTACCCGTTGACCGTCCTGCAAACCCCGGTGAGCCAGATCCTGCGGATGCATCAGCAGTTGGTGACGAGGCTTGCCCTTCACCAGGCGGTGATAGTTGTGCATCCAGGAGTTGTTACTGCGCACATGCCTGCGGCCGATCAACAACAATTCCCCCTCCTGCGGCGCCTCCAGGGCAGCAAAGCGCTCCAGGTCGGCCATGATCGCCGGCGGCGCAGCCTGGACCCGCAGGTTTTCGGTTTTCAGGCGCCCGGCCAGATTCGGCTGCAGCGGCCCCAGATCGATGCCATGGGGATGCTCGGCCAGCGTCGCCAATGACAGCTTGAACGGCGAGGCGTCGCCATAAGGCCCGGCACGCAGCCCCATATCAATCATTTGCGCCGGCGCGATGGTCGGCTTGAGCGAGCTTTCGGTGCGCTCGGCAAAGGCCTTGGCCAGGCCGACGAAGATCTCCCAGTCGTGCAGTGCACCTTCGGGCTTGGGCAGGATCGCCCGGTTGAAACGGCTGACATTGCGCACCGCGAACAGATTGAACGTGGTGTCGTAGTGATCATTTTCCAGGGCCGAGGTGGACGGCAGGATCAAGTCGGCATAGCGGGTGGTTTCGTTGATGTACAGGTCGATGCTGAGCATGAACTCCAAGCCATCCAGCGCCTGCTCCAGCTGCCGGCCATTGGGCGTGGACAGCACCGGGTTGCCCGCCACCGTGATCAGCGCCCGTACCTGCCCCTCCCCTTCGGTGAGCATCTCTTCTGCCAGGGCCGACACCGGCAACTCGCCGCCGTATTCCGGAAGCCCGGAAACCCGGCTCTGCCAGGCATTGAAGTGGCCGCCCGAAGTCGCCGCTACCAGATCCACCGCGGGGCTGGTACACAAGGCGCCACCCACGCGGTCGAGGTTACCGGTGACCAGGTTGAGCAATTGCAGTAACCAATGGCACAGCGTGCCGAAGGCCTGGGTCGAGACGCCCATGCGCCCGTAGCAGACCGCTCTGTCGGCCGAGGCGAAATCCCTGGCCAGTTGGCGGATCTGTGGCGCCGCAATGGCGCACAGGGGGCTCATCGCCTCCGCCGTGAACCGGGATATGGCCTGGCGCACCTCGGCCAGCCCATCCACCTGCAAGTGACTGTCGCGGGTCGGCCCCTCTTCGAAGATGCTGTTGAGCAGGCCAAACAGCAGCGCGACATCGCCCCCCGGGCGGACAAACAGATGCTGGTCGGCCATGGCCGCGGTTTCGCTGCGCCGCGGATCGACCACCACTACCTTGCCGCCACGGGCCTGGATCGCTTTCAGGCGCTTTTCCACATCCGGAACGGTCATGATGCTGCCGTTGGACGCCAGGGGATTGCCGCCAAGAATCAACATGAAATCGGTGTGATCGATATCCGGAATCGGCAACAGCAAGCCGTGGCCATACATCAGGTAGCTGGTCAGGTGCTGAGGCAATTGGTCGACCGAGGTAGCCGAGAAGCGATTGCGCGTCTTGAGCTGGCCGAGAAAGTAGTTGCTGTGGGTCATCAGCCCATAGTTGTGCACGCTGGGATTGCCCTGGTAGGTCGCCACCGCGTTGTTGCCATGACGCTGCTGAATACTCGCCAGCCGCTCGGCCACCAGGGCAAAGGCCTCGTCCCATTCGATCGGTTGCCACTCATTGCCAACCCGGCGCACCGGCTGGCGCAGGCGGTCCGGGTCATTCTGGATATCTTGCAAGGCCACGGCCTTGGGGCAGATATGACCGCGGCTGAAACTGTCCTGAAGATCGCCCTTGATCGAGCTGATGCGCGGAGCACTGCCGTCTTCTTCAGTGATTTCCAGGGTCAGGCCACAGATGGCCTCACACAGGTGGCAGGCACGGTGATGGAGAGTCTTGGTCATGGCCAGTCTCTATTGTTTGAGAGCGCAGCGTATTCGCTTGCCGGAAGCAAAAACTATGGGCGCTCCCCTGACAGGACACCAGTGACGTTCGTCCCATGAATTCACGGCCATCAGCCCCGGCCATGATCGGCGCCTTCAGTTGGAGGGCAACCGTGGCGGCCCATCCGCTGAGACGTGGGTGGTTGCATCCACAGCCTCCCGCTCTCCATAGCCACCCGAGAGTTGTGCGAGCAATCGCCAATGCTCGTCCAGGCCTGCACTGAGGCTCATCATCCGGTCGATCATCTTGCGCGCGGCCGCTCGGGTCACCGGATCTTCACTGCGCAGCAGCTCGAAGGAAAACGCCGTCACCGAAGCTGTCATGTCGGTGAGTGCCCGGGCCGTGAGCCCCAAGAGCGTCATCAGTTGTTGCTCCCTGGATTCCATCGTTCACCCGTCCCTGCCACTGATTCGCCTTTATAACCTCAGCACTTTGCATTAGGAAATGTTTCAGGCTGCCAGCCCGCGGATTATCCGGGACGCAGCCCCCGCCCTCCAGGTCAGAAAACGACTGCATGGGCATCACCTGCGCCGCGCTCGATTGCCAAGGCGCGCCGGGGCAGTGTACAAATGCCCGGCTGCTGTCTGGAAACTGGTCTCAAAAGTGCCAGCGCATTCGCGTCCTGGCCTCTCATGCCCATAATCGCCGTAGCACTACTATTGGTAAGACGCGACATTTAATTATAAGATCGCGCCTTCCCCTATTTCGTCGCCCCGTGCGGCTTTCGCCGCAGGTCCAGCCCGTTGTTCGACTAAACAAGGCTTTGAGAATCTGCGGTCCGTTGCAAAAAGGTAGTTAATGATGAGCGCAAGGCACTTTCTCTCCCTGATGGATTGCACGCCCGAAGAGCTGGTCAGTGTGATTCGTCGAGGCATCGAGCTGAAGGACCTGCGTAACCGCGGCGTACTCTTCGAGCCCTTGAAAAATCGTGTGCTTGGCATGATTTTCGAGAAGTCGTCGACCCGAACCCGACTGTCCTTCGAAGCCGGCATGATCCAACTGGGCGGCCAGGCCATCTTCCTTTCGCCACGGGACACTCAACTGGGGCGCGGCGAGCCCATCGGCGACTGCGCCATCGTCATGTCGCGCATGCTCGATGCCGTGATGATCCGCACCTTTGCCCACAGCACCCTGACCGAGTTTGCGGCCAACTCCCGCGTACCGGTGATCAACGGCCTGTCCGATGACCTGCACCCCTGCCAACTGCTGGCTGACATGCAGACGTTCCTCGAGCATCGCGGCTCGATCCAGGGCAAGACCGTGGCCTGGATCGGCGACGGCAACAACATGTGCAACAGCTATATAGAAGCGGCCATCCAGTTCGACTTCCAACTGCGCATCGCCTGCCCTGAAGGCTACGAGCCGAACGCAGACTTCGTCGCTCAGGCCGGCGAGCGCGTGACCATCGTCCGCGACCCTCGCGAAGCCGTGCGTGGCGCCCACCTGGTGAGCACCGATGTCTGGACCTCCATGGGCCAGGAAGAGGAGACCGCCAAGCGCCTGCAACTGTTCGCTCCCTTCCAGGTCAACCGTGCACTGCTGGACCTGGCCGCCGAGGACGTTCTGTTCATGCATTGCCTGCCCGCCCACCGCGGTGAAGAAATCAGCCTCGACCTGCTGGACGACCCGCGTTCGGTGGCCTGGGACCAGGCGGAAAACCGCCTCCACGCACAAAAGGCCCTGCTCGAATTCCTCGTCGAGCCGGCGTACCACCACGCATGAGCCAGCCCTTGCTACTGAACCTGCGCAACCTCGCTTGCGGCTACCAGGACCAACGCGTGGTGCAGAACCTCAACCTGCACCTCAATGCCGGGGATATCGGCTGCCTGCTGGGCTCATCCGGCTGCGGCAAGACCACCACCCTGCGCGCCATCGCCGGGTTCGAGCCGGTGCATGAGGGGGAAATCCAGCTGGCGGGCGAGACCATCTCCAGCGCTGGTTTCACCCTGGCGCCGGAGAAACGCCGGATCGGCATGGTGTTCCAGGACTACGCCCTGTTCCCGCACCTGAGCGTGGCCGACAACATTGCCTTCGGCATTCGCAAACACCCGCAGAAAGAGCGGGTGGTGGCCGAACTGCTGGAGCTGGTGAACCTGAAGAACCTCGGCCAGCGCTTCCCCCACGAACTGTCCGGTGGCCAGCAACAACGGGTGGCCCTGGCTCGTGCCCTGGCTCCCGAACCACAACTGCTGCTGCTCGACGAGCCCTTCTCCAACCTCGACGGCGAACTGCGACGCAAGCTCAGCCACGAGGTGCGTGACATCCTCAAGGCCCGTGGCACCAGTGCGATCCTGGTTACTCACGACCAGGAAGAAGCCTTTGCCGTGAGCGATCAGGTAGGGGTATTCAAGGAAGGCCGCCTGGAACAGTGGGACACACCGTACAACCTCTACCACGAACCCCAGACGCCCTTCGTCGCCAGCTTCATCGGTCAGGGCTACTTCATTCGCGGCCAGTTGAGCAGCCCGGAATCGGTACAGACCGAACTCGGCTTGCTGCAGGGCAACCGTGCCTACACCTGGCCAACCGGCGGTGCGGTGGATGTGCTGTTGCGTCCGGACGACATCGTCCACGCCCCCGACAGCGCCTTGAAAGCCCGCGTCGTGGGCAAGACGTTCCTCGGCGCCTCGACCCTGTATCGCCTGCAACTGCCCACCGGCAGCCAGCTGGAATCGATCTTCCCGAGCCACGCCGATCATCAGGTCGGCGCCGATGTGGGTATCCGGGTCGCGGCGGAACACCTGGTGCTGTTCCAGGCCTCGGGCAGTACCGCAGCGCAGATCCCGCAAAGCGACTCAGGGGTGCGCCGTTACAGCAGCGCGCATTGAGCCGTCTTCGCTGGCAAGCCAGCTCCTACGACAGCCCACTGTAGGAGCCGGCTTGCCGGCGAAACACCCAGCACAGTCATGGCAGATGCAACTGCCCACTGGCAATCAGCCGGGCATGCCCACCGATCTTCACCCGCTCACCTTCCAGACGACAAAACAATGCGCCACCTCGGGCAGAGCACTGGTAGGCGCTCAACTGCGGCTTATCCAACCGCTGCGCCCAGTAAGGCGCCAGGCAGCAATGGGTGGATCCGGTCACCGGGTCCTCATCGATACCGATGGCGGGGGCAAAATAGCGCGAGACAAAGTCGTGCTGCTCCCCACGCGCAGTCACGATCACCCCGGGCCAGGGCAGTTTCGCCAGCGCCGTCATATCCGGCCGGCACTCACGCACCGCCTGCTCCGACTCCAGCACGGCCAATAGCTCGTTGGCCCCCAGCAATTCGACGACCTCAACCCCCAGCGCTTGTGCCACCGCCTCCCGCCCTGCCTGGCTGCTCGGGCTGCGCAGCGGGAAATCCAGCCACAACAGGCCCTCTTCACGGGTGACACTCAGGGGTCCGGACTGGCTGAGAAAGTCGATACGCTGCGCGGTCTGGCCATGAACCTCGAACAACACATAGGCAGTGGCCAAGGTTGCATGCCCGCACAACGGCACTTCAGTCACCGGGGTGAACCAGCGAATCCGCCAGCCCTGGGCCTCACGCACCACAAAAGCGGTTTCTGCCAGATTGTGCTCGGCGGCAATCTGCTGCATCAGCCTGTCATCGAGCCAGGACTCAAGCCGGTAAACCATGGCCGGATTACCCGCGAACGGGCGCTCGCTGAACGCATCGACCTGATGAAACTCAAGCTGCATATCCCTTCTCCGTGAATAACTGGCCACCAGCATGGGCCCTGGCCCCCAACGGGCGACAGACACAGAAGTCGGGATTTTCCTGCATACAGCAGCGGCCCTGGCCGCAGCCGTTGCGACTCAAAGACGACCGATATCAGCGAACCTGGCCTGGGTATGCTCGGCCAGCACCGCCGGCGCCAGCTCGACTTCCAGGCCACGGCGCCCGGCGCTGACAAAGATGCTGGCGAACGGCTGCGCACTGTTATCGATAAAGGTCCGCAGGCGCTTCTTCTGCCCCAGCGGGCTGATGCCTCCCAGCAGGTACCCCGTGGCGCGCTGGGCGGCAGCCGGGTCGGCCATTTCAGCCTTCTTCACGCCCGCTGCGTGGGCCAGGGCCTTCAGGTCAAGACTTCCGACGACCGGCACCACCGCCACCAGCAGCTCACCCTTTTCACTGCTGGCAAGCAAGGTCTTGAACACCTGCGCTGGATCAAGATCAAGTTTCTCCGCGGCCTCCAGGCCATAGGAGGCGGCCTTGGGGTCATGTTCGTAACTGTGGATGCGATGTTCGGCGCGAACTTTTTTCAGCAGGTCCAGTGCAGGGGTCATGGCAGCTCCAGGCGAGGAATGAAAAGGCAAAACCAAGCGCGCGAATTTTAGGTCATTCACCAGCAAAAGGCTCTATTCCAAGCCTTGATAACCGGCCCGTGTGCCTACGAAAGCAACCATGCCTGTCGTTCCCGCGACTATGCCCCGGAATCATTCATTTGATTGATATCTATAAAATGACCATCCGTTCACTTTCGACCTTTGACAGCGGTGTTTCTTGTCTATATTTTTTCGTTTCTGAATATCATGCGGTAGATCCAAGGTTGTACCCAGTAGCAAGGCGAGGTCGGAATGGGGATTCCGCCTTCGTTTAAAGTCGCGCTCCATGCCTTTTGCAGCAGCGCCAGACAACAACAAAAATCGAGGTTCACATGACAACTGCTCTGCAACAACCGTCGCTATCGGGCCAATGCATCGCCGAGTTTCTGGGTACTGCGCTGTTGATCTTCTTCGGCACCGGCTGTGTCGCCGCGCTCAAGGTCGCGGGGGCCAGCTTCGGCCTATGGGAAATCAGCATCATCTGGGGGATCGGCGTGAGCATGGCGATCTACCTGACCGCCGGAGTTTCCGGCGCGCACCTGAACCCGGCCGTGAGCATCGCCCTGTGCCTGTTCGCCGATTTTGAGAAGCGCAAACTGCCGTTCTACATCCTCGCCCAGATCGCTGGCGCCTTCTGCGCGGCGCTTTTGGTTTACACGCTGTACAGCAACCTGTTCTTCGATTTCGAACAAACCCACCAGATGGTCCGTGGCTCCCAGGCCAGCCTGGAACTGGCCTCGGTGTTCTCCACCTTCCCCAACCCGGCGCTGTCCACTGCCCAGGCGTTCCTAGTGGAGCTGGTGATCACCGCCATCCTGATGGGAGTGATCATGTCCCTGACCGATGACAACAATGGCTTGCCGCGCGGCCCGATGGCTCCGCTGCTGATCGGCCTGCTGATTGCCGTGATCGGCAGTGCCATGGGCCCGCTGACCGGGTTTGCGATGAACCCAGCGCGGGACTTCGGGCCTAAACTGATGACGTTCGTGACCGGCTGGGGTGAAATTTCCTTCACCGGCGGCCGTGATATTCCGTATTTCCTGGTGCCAATCTTCGCTCCGATCCTCGGCGCCTGCCTGGGTGCTGCAGCCTATCGCGGCTTGATTGCCCGCCATTTGCCCAGCGCTGCTGTCGCCCCGGAGGCCGAACAGGTCACCGAAGGCAAAGTCAAAGCTTCCTGAATCCAGTGGCGCGTGATCCTGCCCAAATCGATCGCGCGCCTGTTCTCACTCCCTTATTTCGTCCAAGGCAATCGACATGACCGACATTCAGAATAAGAACTACATCATTGCCCTCGATCAGGGTACGACCAGTTCCCGGGCGATCATTTTCGATCGCGACGCCAACGTGGTCTGCACCGCCCAGCGCGAATTCGCCCAGCATTACCCTCAGGCCGGCTGGGTCGAACATGACCCGATGGAAATCTTCGCCACCCAGAGCGCGGTGATGGTCGAGGCCCTGGCACAAGCCGGCCTGCATCACGACCAGGTGGCCGCCATCGGTATCACCAACCAGCGTGAAACCACTGTGGTCTGGGACAAGAACACCGGCCGGCCGATCTACAACGCCATCGTCTGGCAGTGCCGCCGCAGCACCGAGATCTGCCAGCAGCTCAAGCGCGACGGCCTGGAAGACTACATCCGCGAAACCACCGGCCTGGTGACCGACCCCTACTTCTCCGGCACCAAGCTCAAGTGGATCCTCGACAACGTCGAAGGCAGCCGCGAGCGTGCGCGCAACGGCGAGCTGCTGTTCGGCACCATCGACAGCTGGCTGATCTGGAAATTCACCGGCGGCAAGACCCACGTCACCGACTACACCAACGCCTCGCGCACCATGCTCTTCAACATCCACACCCTGGAGTGGGACGCGAAGATGCTGGAGGTGCTGGACATCCCGCGGGAAATGCTCCCGGAAGTGAAGTCCTCGTCGGAAATATATGGCCGCACCAAGAGCGGCATCGCCATCGGCGGTATCGCCGGCGACCAGCAGGCCGCGCTGTTCGGCCAGATGTGCGTCGAGCCGGGCCAGGCCAAGAACACCTATGGCACCGGCTGCTTCCTGCTGATGAACACCGGCGACAAGGCGGTTAAATCCCAGCACGGCATGCTCACCACTATCGCCTGCGGCCCCCGTGGCGAAGTGGCCTACGCCCTGGAAGGTGCAGTATTCAACGGCGGTTCCACCGTGCAGTGGCTGCGTGATGAACTGAAGATCATCAACGACGCCCACGACACCGAATACTTCGCCGGCAAGGTCAAGGACAGCAACGGCGTGTATCTGGTGCCGGCCTTCACCGGCCTGGGTGCTCCCTACTGGGACCCCTATGCCCGTGGCGCGCTGTTCGGCCTGACCCGCGGCGTGCGCGTGGACCACATCATCCGTGCCGCCCTGGAGTCCATCGCCTACCAGACCCGCGACGTGCTCGACGCCATGCAGCAGGACTCCGGCGAACGCCTCAAAGCCCTGCGGGTGGACGGCGGCGCCGTGGCCAACAACTTCCTCATGCAGTTCCAGGCCGACATCCTCGGCACCCAGGTGGAACGCCCGCAAATGCGTGAAACCACCGCCCTGGGCGCTGCCTACCTGGCCGGCCTGGCCTGCGGTTTCTGGGGCAGCCTGGAAGAACTGCGGGGCAAGGCGGTGATCGAGCGCGAGTTCGAACCACAACTGGCGGAAGCGGAAAAAGAAGGCCTGTACGCAGGCTGGAAGAAGGCCGTCAGCCGCACCCGCGACTGGGAACCCCACGACGAGGCCAAATAAGCCAAGCCGTGGATTGGTAACCGCTTGTAACTGGTAGGGAGGGGATTCCTGCGGCATCATGGGCAAATTTTGCACGGCAGCCCAAAGGAAGCCCCATGAATCTGCCTCCCCGTCAGCAGCAAATCCTCGATCTGGTTCGCGAACGCGGCTACGTCAGCATCGAGGAATTGGCCCAGCTGTTCGTCGTAACCCCGCAAACCATCCGCCGCGATATCAACCAGCTGGCGGAAGCCAATCTGCTGCGCCGCTACCACGGTGGCGCAGCCTATGACTCCAGCGTAGAAAACACCGCCTACGCCATGCGCGCCGACCAGATGCGCGACGAAAAGCAGCGCATCGGCGAAGCCGTTGCCGCGCAGATCCCCGATCACGCCTCGCTGTTCATCAATATCGGCACCACCACCGAATCCATCGCCCGGGCCCTGCTCAATCACAGCCACCTGAAGATCATCACCAACAACCTGCACGTGGCCTCGATGCTCAGCGCCAAGGATGATTTCGACGTACTGCTCACCGGCGGCAATGTGCGCCGTGACGGCGGCGTGGTAGGCCAGGCCAGTGTCGACTTCATCAACCAGTTCAAGGTCGACTTCGCCCTGGTGGGCATCAGTGGCATCGACGAGGACGGCAGCCTGCTGGACTTCGACTACCAGGAAGTGCGGGTATCCCAGGCGATCATCGCCAATGCCCGGCAGGTGATCCTGGCTGCCGACTCCAGCAAGTTCGGGCGCAACGCCATGATCCGCCTGGGGCCCATCAGCCTGATCGATTGCCTGGTCACCGACCAGCAACCGGTACCGGCCCTGACCCAACTGCTCAACCAGCACAAGATCCGCCTCGAAGTGGTCTGACTGCTCTCCCTCCTGCGGATCCGGCCGCGCTCGAACGACGAGCCTCGACGCTTCATCGCTTTCGAAATCGCCGCGGCCGATCCCGCCATCCAGCCCAAGGCAACAGCAGCGGCTACAGTTACCCGTCGACAATGTTCGAAAACTTTCCTTTAGCGCTGCTTCGATCAGTTTTTTCAATCGAAGCACGCTGGATGCGTGCATCTTTATGCGCTAGTATTTTCGAAAATGAACATTAATGTTCGAATTCAAATATCAAAGTAACACGAGGCCTGTCGATGCCCACTTCTACCTTGCCCGCGCGCCCTCTTTCCGAGGTTTACGATATCGCCGTCATTGGCGGTGGGATCAATGGTGTTGGAATTGCCGCCGATGCGGCAGGTCGCGGCCTGTCCGTGTTCCTTTGCGAAAAGGACGACCTGGCCAGCCATACCTCCTCGGCCAGCAGCAAGCTGATCCACGGCGGCCTGCGCTACCTCGAACATTACGAGTTCCGCCTGGTGCGCGAAGCCCTGGCCGAACGCGAAGTGCTGCTGGCCAAGGCCCCGCATATCGTCAAGCCCATGCGTTTCGTCCTGCCGCACCGGCCGCACCTGCGCCCGGCCTGGATGATTCGCGCCGGCCTGTTCCTGTATGACCACCTGGGCAAGCGGGAAAAACTCGCCGGCTCGCGCAGCCTGAAGTTCGGTGCCGACAGCGCCCTGAAAGCCGAAATCACCAAGGGCTTCGAATACTCCGATTGCTGGGTCGACGATGCGCGCCTGGTGGTGCTCAATGCCATGGCCGCCCGCGAACACGGCGCCCACGTTCATACCCAGACCCGCTGCATCAGCGCCCGCCGCAGCAAGGGCCTGTGGCAACTGGAGCTGGAGCGCGCCGATGGCAGCCTGTTCTCCATCAGCGCCAAGGCCCTGGTGAACGCCGCGGGCCCCTGGGTCGCCAAGTTCATCAAGGACGACCTCAAGCTGGAGTCGCCGTACGGTATCCGCCTGATCCAGGGCAGCCACCTGATCGTGCCCAAGCTGTACGAGGGCGAGCACGCGCACATCCTGCAGAACGAAGACCAGCGCATAGTCTTCACCATTCCCTACCTCAACCAGTTCACCCTGATCGGTACCACCGACCGCGAATACACCGGTGACCCGGCCAAGGTGGCGATCACTGAAGGTGAAACCGATTACCTGCTGCAAGTGGTCAATGCGCACTTCAAGAAACAGCTGAGCCGCAGCGATATCCTGCACAGCTATTCCGGCGTTCGCCCGCTGTGCAATGACGAATCCGACAACCCTTCGGCCGTGACCCGCGACTACACCCTGGCCCTTTCCGGCCATGGCGAGGAAGCCCCCCTGCTGTCGGTGTTCGGCGGCAAGCTGACCACCTACCGCAAACTCGCGGAATCGGCGATGGCGCAGCTGGCGCCGTACTTCAAGCAGGCCAAGCCGAGCTGGACAGCCCAGGCCACCCTGCCCGGTGGCGAGAACATGAGCACGCCACAGGCACTGGCAGAAGCCATCCGCAAGAAGTTCGACTGGGTACCCAGCCAGATCGCCCAGCGCTGGGCCACCAGCTACGGCAGCCGTACCTGGCGCCTGCTGGAAGGCGTGCACAGCCTCAGCGACCTGGGCGAACACCTGGGCGGCGGCCTCTATACCCGCGAAGTGGATTACCTGTGCAGCGAGGAATGGGCAGTGAAAGCCCAGGACATTCTCTGGCGCCGGAGCAAGCTCGGGCTGTTCACCACCGAGGCGCAGCAGCAGCAACTGCAGGATTATCTGCAGAAAGTCGAACACAATCGCGGCAAGATCAAGGCTGCCTGAGCCACATAGGCAAGCAAAGCCCCTGCACCGGAAGGTCCAGGGGCTTTTTTGTGGGCCCGCAGGATTGAACGTTTCGCCGGCAAGCCGGCTCCTACAATGGCAGGGGCACGTTCGGTTTTCCGAATGGCGAAGCCGCAGGGGTTCGGATAACCGGATACAGCCGCTGAAATCCCCAGGTCATAAATATTCTATAGGCTTGAAAATCAAGGGTTTGACGATGATCAATGGGTCTGGCACGACTCATGCTCTACACTGTGCGACGAATGCCTGTCGTGCCAACACAACAGGAGCCGTCAAGGCATTCGCTGTATAAAAGAGCCGTCGAACTGGCTTCATAAAAAAAACAAATGTCGAGGAAATATTGATGCGCATCGTTCCCCATCTGTTGGGCGCAGCTATCGCTGCCGCTCTGATTAGCACTCCAGTTTTCGCTGCCGAGCTCACCGGCACACTGAAGAAAATCAAAGAGTCCGGCACCATCACCCTCGGACATCGCGACGCTTCCATTCCGTTTTCCTACATCGCTGACGCTTCCGGCGTGCCAGTGGGTTACTCCCACGACATCCAGCTGAAAATCGTCGAAGCGATCAAGAAAGACCTCGACATGCCTGACCTGAAGGTCAAGTACAACCTGGTCACCTCCCAGACCCGCATCCCGCTGGTGCAGAACGGCACCGTGGACGTCGAGTGCGGCTCCACCACCAACAACGTCGAGCGTCAGCAACAAGTCGACTTCTCCGTTGGCATCTTCGAGATCGGCACCCGTCTGCTGTCCAAGAAGGACTCTTCCTACAAGGACTTCGCGGACCTGAAAGGCAAGAACGTGGTAACCACAGCCGGTACCACTTCCGAGCGCATCCTCAAGGCCATGAACGCCGACAAGCAGATGGGCATGAACGTGATCTCCGCCAAGGACCACGGTGAGTCGTTCCAGATGCTGGAATCGGGCCGCGCCGTAGCCTTCATGATGGACGACGCACTGCTGGCCGGTGAAATGGCCAAGGCCAAGAAACCGACCGACTGGGCCGTGACCGGTACCCCTCAGTCCTACGAAATCTACGGCTGCATGGTGCGCAAGGGCGATGCCCCGTTCAAGAAAGCCGTGGATGACGCCATCGTCGCCACCTACAAATCGGGCGAAATCAACAAGATCTACGACAAGTGGTTCCAGTCGCCGATCCCGCCAAAAGGCCTGAACCTGATGTTCCCGATGAGCGATGAGCTCAAGGCCTTGATCGCCAACCCGACCGACAAAGCGGCTGACGACAAAAAGTCCTGATTCCTGACTAACCTTATCTCCTGAAGGGGCCCTGCCCTTTCAGGAGTCTGTCACTACCTGCTGGCATTTTTTGGAAACACTCGAACCGGTGGTTGTCGAGCCGATCGTGTGTGCCTGATCGTCATGATCAGGCGGGAACGGACGTCCCCAGGCGGGTGCTTGTACATCGAACGATCTGAGGGGTAACCCTAATGAATTACAACTGGGACTGGGGCGTGTTCTTCAAGTCCACCGGTGTGGGCAGCGAGACCTATCTCGACTGGTTCATCTCCGGCCTGGGCTGGACCATCGCCATCGCCGTGGTGGCCTGGATCATCGCGCTGCTGCTGGGCTCGATCCTGGGCGTCATGCGCACCGTGCCGAACCGCCTGGTGTCGGGCATCGCCACCGTGTACGTGGAGATCTTCCGCAACGTGCCGCTGCTGGTGCAGCTGTTCATCTGGTACTTCCTGGTGCCGGACCTGCTGCCGGAGAACCTCCAGGAGTGGTACAAGCAGGACCTCAACCCGACCACCTCGGCCTACCTGAGCGTTGTCGTGTGCCTGGGCCTGTTCACCGCCGCACGGGTTTGCGAACAGGTACGTACCGGTATCCAGGCCCTGCCCCGTGGCCAGGAATCCGCCGCACGCGCCATGGGCTTCTCGCTGCCGCAGATCTACTGGAACGTGCTGCTGCCCCAGGCCTACCGGATCATCATTCCGCCGCTCACCTCGGAATTCCTCAACGTATTCAAGAACTCCTCCGTGGCGTCGCTGATCGGCTTGATGGAATTGCTGGCCCAGACCAAGCAGACCGCCGAGTTCTCGGCCAACCTGTTCGAAGCCTTCACCCTGGCTACCCTGATCTACTTCACCCTGAACATGAGCCTGATGCTGCTGATGCGCCTGGTGGAGAAGAAAGTTTCGGTCCCCGGCCTGATCTCCGTGGGAGGTAAATAATGGAATTCGACTTCTCGGGCATCATCCCGGCCATTCCCGGCCTGTGGAACGGCATGCTGATGACCCTCAAGCTGATGGTCATGGGTGTGGTCGGCGGGATCATCCTCGGTACCTTGCTGGCCTTGATGCGCTTGTCTCACAACAAGCTGCTGTCGAACCTGGCGGGCGCCTACGTCAACTACTTCCGCTCGATCCCGCTGCTGCTGGTGATCACCTGGTTCTACCTGGCGGTGCCTTTCGTGCTGCGCTGGATCACCGGCGAAGACACCCCGATCGGCGCATTCACCTCGTGCATCGTGGCCTTCATGATGTTCGAAGCGGCGTACTTCTGCGAAATCGTCCGTGCCGGCGTGCAGTCGATCCCCAAGGGCCAGATGGGCGCCGCCCAGGCACTGGGCATGAGCTATGGCCAGACCATGCGCCTGATCATCCTGCCCCAGGCGTTCCGCAAGATGACCCCGCTGCTGCTGCAGCAGAGCATCATCCTGTTCCAGGACACCTCCCTGGTGTACACCGTGGGCCTGGTGGATTTCCTCAACGCCTCGCGGTCCAGCGGCGACATCATCGGCCGCTCCAATGAATTCCTGATCATCGCTGGTCTGGTCTATTTCACAATCAGCTTTGCCGCCTCGCTGCTGGTCAAGCGTCTGCAAAAAAGGTTCGCCGTATGATCTCTATCAAGAACATCAACAAGTGGTATGGGGACTTCCAGGTGCTGACCGATTGCAGCACCGAGGTCAAGAAAGGTGAAGTGGTGGTGGTCTGCGGGCCGTCCGGCTCCGGCAAGTCGACCCTGATCAAGTGCGTCAACGCCCTGGAACCCTTCCAGAAAGGCGACATCGTGGTGGACGGCACTTCCATCGCCGACCCCAAGACCAACCTGCCGAAACTGCGTTCCCGCGTGGGCATGGTGTTCCAGCATTTCGAGCTGTTCCCGCACCTGACCATCACCGAGAACCTGACCATCGCGCAGATCAAGGTGCTGGGCCGCAGCAAGGAAGAGGCCACCAAGAAAGGCCTGCAACTGCTGGACCGCGTCGGCCTCGCCGCCCACGCCCACAAGCACCCGGGGCAACTCTCCGGTGGCCAGCAACAACGTGTGGCCATCGCCCGCGCCCTGGCCATGGACCCGATCGTCATGCTGTTCGACGAACCGACCTCGGCCCTGGACCCGGAAATGGTCAACGAAGTGCTGGACGTCATGGTGCAACTGGCCCATGAAGGCATGACCATGATGTGCGTGACCCACGAAATGGGCTTTGCCCGCAAAGTGGCGAACCGGGTGATCTTCATGGACAAGGGCCAGATCATCGAGGACTGCCAGAAAGAAGAGTTCTTCGGCGATATCAGCGCCCGTTCCGAACGTGCGCAGCACTTCCTCGAGAAGATCCTGCAGCACTAAAACCCGCGTTCCTGTAGGCGCCGGCTTGCCTGCGACGTGACGGTATCTGACTCCCCTATCGTCAGTGCCGCCCTGGTCGCCGGCAAGCCGGCTCCTACAGACACTGCGCAGTGGTTGACCCAAGGCATCTGTGATGAAATGCGACCCCACTCTCTATCGCGCCGCGCCGCCATCACTCGCCGTGAAACCCCGCCTGATCCGACATCTGTTCCTGCCGCCCCTGGTCATCCTGCTGATGATCGGCCTGGGCTACGTCGGGTTCTGGATCAGCGAGCACAACGGCATCCGCACCCTCGGCGAAAACGGCCAGCGCCAGCTGGAGCTGCATGCCCGCGCCGTAGAAAGTGAGATCAGCAAGTACACCTATCTGCCAAGCCTGCTGGAACTGGAATCCAGTGTTTCCCAGCTGCTGGGCGATCCTTCGCCGGAACACCGGCAAACCGTCAATCAATACCTCGAAGGCCTGAACCGCCGCAGCCGCAGCCGGGCCATCTATGTCATGGACACCACGGGCCGGGTGGTAGCCACCAGCAACTGGCGTGACGTCGACAGCTACCTGGGCGAAGACCTGTCGTTCCGGGCCTATTACCAGAACGCCGTGCGCGGCCAGCCCGGGCGCTTCTACGGCATCGGCAGCACCAACGGCGAACCTGGCTACTACCTGGCCCATGGCCTGGAGGAACAAGGCAAGATCATCGGCGTGGCGGTGGTCAAGGTACGCCTGGAGGCCCTGGAGGAACGCTGGCAGCGTGCCCGCCTGGAAGCCTTCGTCAGCGACGAGAACGGCATCATCATCCTGTCCAGCGACCCGGCGCGCCGCCTCAAGTCGGTCCGCCCGCTCAGCGACGACACCAAGGAACGCCTGGCCCGCAGCCTGCAATACTACTGGTTCCCCCTCAACGAACTGGAACCCCTGGCCCGGGAACGCCTGGCCGAAGGCGTGGAAAAGCTGACCTTTCCGGCCAACACCGAGCTGGTGTCCGACGAGAAAGCCATCAGCTACCTGTCCCAGACCCGGCCCCTGAGCGATACCCCCTGGAACTTCACCCTGCTCACCCCGTTGCAGGACCTGCGCCGCGAAGCCATCAACCAGGGCATCCTGGTGGCGGTGGCCTTTGCCCTGGTGGCCTTTCTGCTGATCGCCTGGAACGAACGGCGCAAGGTCATCGCCACTCGCCTGGCCGCCCGTGAAGCCCTGCAGGAAGCCAACAGCCAGCTGGAACGGCGGATCACCGAACGCACCGCCGACCTGCGGGCCAGCAACGAACGGCTCAAGGGCCAGATCCGCGAACGCCGCCAGGCCGAGGAAACCCTGCGCCGGGCCCAGGACGAACTGGTCCAGGCCGGCAAGCTGGCGGCCATCGGCCAGATGTCCACCAGCATCGCCCACGAGCTGAACCAGCCCCTGGCGGCCTTGCGTACCTTGTCCGGCAACACCGTGCGCTTCCTCGAGCGCGGCGCCCTGGACACCGCCAGCGCCAACCTCAAGACCATCAATGAACTGATCGACCGCATGGGCCGCATCACCGCCAGCCTGCGCTCCTTCGCCCGCCGTGGCGACGACCAGGGCCAGGCCAGCCTGGACAAGGCCGTTGACGCAGCCCTGCAAGTGCTCAATGCGCGCCTCGAACCCCTGCCCCTGCAACTGCACCGCGACTTCACCGAGCAGACCCTGCAGATCGACCAGACCCGCCTGGAGCAGATCCTGGTCAACCTGATCGGCAATGCCCTGGATGCCATGCAGGCCCAACCGGAGCCGCAACTGTGGCTGGAGGGCGAATTCAGCGAGGGCAAGTACCGCCTGCGGGTGCGCGACAACGGCCACGGCATCGATCTTGAAGCGCGCAAGCACCTGTTCGAACCCTTCTTCACCACCAAACCCGGCGAGCAGGGCCTGGGCCTCGGCCTGACCCTGTCCGCCAGCCTCGCCGCCGCCACCGGCGGCAGCCTGGGGGTGGAACACCCGGCAAGCGGCGGCACCGCCTTTGTCCTCAGCTTGCCCCTGGCAAGCCCCACTCGAGCCGAGCCGATATGAACAACGAGCTGACCGTGCTGATCGTCGAAGACGACCCCCATGTCCTGCTGGGTTGCCAACAGGCCCTGGCCCTGGAAGACATTCCCTGCATCGGTGTGGGCAGCGCCGAAGAAGCCCTGGCCCAGGTCGGTGAAAACTTTCCCGGCATCGTGGTCAGCGATATTCGCCTGCCGGGCATCGATGGCCTGGAACTGCTGAACCGCCTCAAGGCCCGGGACCGCAGCCTGCCGGTGGTGCTGATCACTGGCCACGGCGATATTTCCATGGCCGTGGGCGCCATGCAGAAAGGCGCCTACGACTTCATGGAAAAACCCTTCTCCCCCGAGCGCCTGGTGGATGTGGCCCGCCGCGCCCTGGAGCAACGGGGCCTGGCCCGGGAAGTAACTTCGCTGCGCCGCCAGCTGGCCGAACGCAGTTCCCTGGAAGGGCGGATCATCGGCCGCTCGCCGGCCATGCAGAACCTGCGGGAGCTGATCGCCAACGTTGCCGATACCTCGGCCAACGTGCTGATCGAAGGCGAGACCGGCACCGGCAAGGAACTGGTCGCCCGTTGCCTGCACGACTTCAGCCGGCGCCACCAGCAGCAGTTCGTCGCCCTGAACTGCGGCGGCCTGCCCGAGAACCTCTTCGAAAGCGAGATCTTCGGCCACGAGGCCAACGCCTTCACCGGCGCCGGCAAACGGCGCATCGGCAAGATCGAGCACGCCCACCAGGGCACGCTGTTCCTCGACGAAGTGGAAAGCATGCCGATCAACCTGCAGATCAAGCTCTTGCGCGTGTTGCAGGAGCGTACCCTGGAGCGCCTCGGTTCCAACCAGAGCGTGGCCGTGGATTGCCGGGTGATCGCCGCCACCAAATCGGACCTGGACGAAATGAGCCGGGCCAAGGAGTTTCGCAGCGACCTGTACTACCGCCTCAACGTGGTGACCCTGGAACTGCCGCCCCTGCGCGAACGCCGCGAAGACATCCTGCAGTTGTTCGAGCATTTCCTGCAGCAGTCGTCCCTGCGCTTTGACCGCGCGGTGCCGGAGCTGGACAACCAGACCCTGTCGACCCTCATGAGCCACGACTGGCCGGGCAACGTGCGCGAGTTGCGCAACGTCGCCGAACGCTTTGCCCTCGGCCTGCCGGCCTTCAAGAAGCCCGGCAGCAGTGTCGCCCAGGGGCTGGGCTTTGCCGAGGCGGTGGAAGCCTTCGAGCGCAACCTGCTCAACGATGCCTTGCAGCGCAGCGGCGGCAACCTGACCCAGGCCAGCCAGGAGCTGGGCATGGCCAAGACCACCCTGTTCGACAAGGTCAAGAAGTACGGCCTGAGCCACTAACCCAAGGCGCGAGTAACCATGGATCTATTGTTGAAGGCCGCCCTGGGCGCGGCGGTGGTGGTGATTCTGGCGGCCCTGGCCAAGACCCGGAACTACTACATCGCCGGCCTGGTGCCGCTGTTCCCGACCTTTGCCCTGATCGCCCACTACATCGTCGGCAAGGGCCGCTCCCTCGATGACCTGAAGACCACCATCCTGTTCGGCATGTGGTCGATCATTCCCTACTTCGTCTACCTGGCGACCCTGTATGTGATGGTCGATCGCCTGCGCCTGGAAGCTTCCCTGGCGGTAGCCGCCGTGGCCTGGCTGATCGCCGCGACGATCCTGGTCAGCGTCTGGGTGCGCCTGCACGCCTGAGCCCTGCCATTCCCGTAGGAGCGAGCTTGCTCGCGAAGCCTGCGCCGCGGTCTTTCGTCGGCAACCCGGCAACGACCCTGGCCCGACCCTTGCATTTACCCGGCAAAGCCCGCCCAGCCTGCGTTTCAGCCTGATCACGCAGTTTTCTGGAGGGCGCTGCCATGGGTAAAAAACACCTTGAACATCTTAGATCTCGACCACAGCCTGACCGCCCAGGAGCCGATCATCCGACGCCTGAACAGCGGCCAGGCGCGGCGTCTCGACCTGCTGGACCTGGGGCCCAAGCTGCGCCTGTGGTCCACCGAGCGCACCTACCGTCACTTCACCGAACGCCTGCGCCAGCGGCCCCGCCACAGCGGCCCGCAGCCGGAAATCTTCTTTGTCGGCTCCGGTGACTATCACCACCTGACCCCGGCCTTTCTCGGCGACCTGCAAGAGCCGGTGAGCCTGATCCACTTCGACAACCACCCGGACTGGGTACGCCTGGCTCCGCGCCGGCATTGCGGCTCCTGGGTCAACCGGGCGCTGAAACTGCCGCACATCCAGCGCATCGTCACCCTTGGCCCCTGCAGCGAAGACCTGCACAACCCACAACTGCGCGGCGGTAATGTCGCCGCCCTCAAGCACGGCAAGCTGCAGCTGTTCCCCTGGCAGCACGCGCCGTCCAAGGTCTGGGGGCGGGTCGGCGACGGCGCCGGGCACCAGCAGCAGGAAAACCACCTGCATTGGCGCAACCTGGCGGAACTGGACTGGCAGGCCTTTCTCGAACAGATGATCGACAGCCTGCCCACCGAGGCGATCTGGATCACCATCGACAAGGATGTGCTGGCCAGCGAAGACGCCGCCACCAACTGGGACCAGGGCGGCATGCGCCTGACCCACCTGCTGCAGGCCCTGCGCACCCTGGCCGCGCGCAAGCGGATCCTGGGCATCGACGTCTGCGGCGAGTTCGCCCAGCCGGCCTTCAGCAACGCCTTCAAACGCTGGGAAGCCAAGTCCGACCAGCCTCCGGCCGAGCGCTGGAGCCAGGACGACCTGCTGCGCAACTCAGTGACCAATGAAGCCCTGATCTCGCTGTTCGAGGAGCTGTTCCCGTGACCCTGACCGTTGTTCTGCTGGTGGCCTTTTCCATTGTCCTGGACGTGGTCGGCCAACTCTGTTTCAAGCTCGGCCTGGACCGCCTGCCAGAGCTGGAAGGCGGTTTTCGCCTGAACGCTTTCTGGGGCCAGGTGTTCAACGCGCCCTTGCTGTGGTGCGGCATCGGCGCCTACGCCATCGAGTTCTTCGTCTGGCTCGAAGCCCTGTCCCGGGCGCCCCTGAGCCTGCTGTTCCCCGCGGCGGCCCTGGCCTATTGCGGCGTGGTACTGGCGGGCAAGGTGGTGCTGGGCGAGACCGTCAGCCGTCGGCGCTGGATGGGCACGCTGGTGATCACCGCCGGGGTGATGCTGGTGTGCGTGGCCAGTACCTGAGCCTTATTCAACGAATAGAAGGAGACGTTTCATGAGTTCCAATACCTCCCACGGCTGGCTGCACGAGCGCCTGGGCACCATCGTGCTCTGGGCCTTGCTGATCGGTTTCGAAAGCGCCGGGCAGATCGCCACCAAGGTTGGCGGCGACCAGCTGGGCCAGATGGATTTCAACCTGCAGTGGCTGGCGGCGGTCGCGGTCAACCCCGGGGTGCTGATGGCGATTGCCTGCTATATCGGCGCGTTTTTCGTGTGGATGCTGATCCTGCGGCGCAGCAGCCTGTCCCTGGCCTTCCCCTTGAGCTCCCTGGTATTCGTGGTGGTGCTGCTGGGCTCGTGGCTGGGCCTGGGCGAGCAGATCAGCCTGCTGCACTGGGTCGGGGTCTTTGTGATCATCGGCGGGATTGCCCTCTTGGCGGAGGGTGAAGAGGCCTGAGGGCCTCTTTGCTACAGCGAAGGGATGTTGTGCAGGAGCCGGCTTGCTGGCGAAGGCGATCTTGCCGGCCCCTTCGCTGGCAAGCCAGCTCCTACAGCCACGGGGTTTAGGTCTTGCGGTGGGACACCAGGAAACCCAGGCCGTGGGACACCGGAATCACTTTCACCCCGGCAGCCCGTTGCTGCTCGCGGATCTCGCGGTGGAAAGCCTTGACCTTGGTCCAGTGCATCTTCGGCCGGTAGTGATGCTCGGCGTGGTAGCCGTTGTTCATCCAGATCAGGTTGTACAGCGGGCTGTAGGAGCTCACGCCCCAGGCGATCGGCAGGTCCGGGTTGCCCCCCAGGTGCTCGTAGTAGCCATTGAGCGACGACAGCGACTGCCCCAGGTACCAGAACGGCAGCAGCACCAGCACCGCATGCCAGTCATACAGCGCCAGGGCCAGATAGAACGCCACTGTGACGCCGATCTCCACTTTTACCCAACGTGCATCGTCAGGCCGTTTGCGCTGCATTTCCTGGTAGATCTCCTTGGGGTCGTCGCGGAAAAAGCTCAGGAAGGTGTAGGCCCAGGGGTTGTCCGGCTGGCCATCCTTGCCATGCAGGTAGATGGAGAGCGGGTCGACGGTCTTGCCATTGGCGTCCGGCAGGTCGGAGTTGCCCCGGTGGTGGCGGTTGTGGATGTCGCGGTACAGGGTCTGGGAAAAACCTATGGTCACCGAGAGCAGCAGGTCGAAGCCGCGGTTCATCCACCCGGGGGTGAAATAGGCGTTGTGGATCTGGTTATGGGAAATGCTGTTGATGCTCCACGACAGGCTGACTGAATACAGCAGCGCTGCCGGGACGATGACCCACCAGGACAGGGCGTGGAAATCCAGTACCAACCACAGTACAAAGGCGAAATGTACCAGTGCCATGGCAATCGGGATCAGGTCCCAGAGGGAATAGGCGAGTAGACGATAGGCAGGTCGAGCCATGAAGAACTTCCTGAGAAATTGAATTCATGGCGACCATTGCAAAGGCCAGACCAGTTTTTGCTGTTGCCGCCCCAGGCCGTGCTCAGGCCTGGGCGGCGCCCCTCAGAACTTGTAGCTGATGGCGGTCTGCACCTGCCCCTGGTTGACCTCGCCCTTGTCGCGGACGATGGTGCTGTCGGCGGCGGAATTGACCAGGCGCGTCCAGCTGGCACTGGCCACCAGCGCCCAGTTGTCCCCCAGGGGGAAGTGGAAATTCTGGCTCAGGGTGAAGTTCTGCATGCCACCGCTGGCGTTGTACTGGCCAATGCCGGAAGCGAGGGACTCCTTGGCGTCGACGCCGAAGAAGGTCTGGCTCTGGCGGCCATCGGCGAAGTGCAGGGTCAGGTTGTTGCTGCCAATGATGCCCAGGCCCAGCGGGTAGCCGATTTCACCCCCGACCTTGCCCAGCACCCCGCCCTGGCCCCCGGCACCGCCCACCGCCTGGCCCACGGCGGCGAACAGCCGCCAGAAGTCCTCGGGGGCGTACTCGATGAAGGCGCCGATATCGGCCATGTCGCGAACATCCCGCAGGCCGCGCAGCGCACCGTCGGAATTACGCCCCTGCAGGTAATTGATGTAGGGGCCGATACTCAAGCCATTGCTCTTGAAGGCATCCCAGGTCAGGCCATCGTCACCGTTCAGGCTGACATCTCCCCAATCCAGGTCCATGTACGGCAGCGGCACGGTGTCGTAGCTGCTGCCTGTGGGGTCATGGGGTTGGTAGCCCAGGCCCAGGCCCAGTTCACCGGTGATGCCGGAGTCGGCCATGGCGCCACTGGCGAGGGTCAGGGAGAGCAGGCCGGCCAGTAAGGCGGGGGATGAAAGCCTGGGCATGAATGAGTTTCCTTGTCTGAACATGCGCGCATCAATCATCAGAGCGGCCCTTGGGCGCAAGCACTGATGTTCTTTGTAGGGACCTACAAAAATTGTAGCCAGAACTCTACAAATCCCCCTCCTTCCTCGCCAAGGCCCCAGCCCCGCTGGGTTTTCGCCACTTGGCACAGTCCCTGCTCTACCCCTGCCACAAGCGCAAAGAGCGCTCTTATTCAACAGGTAACAGCAGATGATGCACTGGCATATCGTATGTGACTTCGACGGGACCATCTCCCGCGCCGACGTGATCGATAACGTTCTCCAACGCTTCGCCGACCCCAGCTGGGAAGGCATAGAGCAGGAATGGCTGGACGGTCACATCGGCTCCCGAGAATGCCTCAGCCGCCAACTGGCCCTGGTCAAGGCTTCGCCCGCCGAACTGCTGGGCTACTTCGACAGTGTCGAAATCGACCCCGACTTCCCCGACTTCGTCGATCACGTGATCGGCCTGGGCGCTTCCATCGAAGTGGTCAGCGACGGCATCGAGCAGGGCATCGCCCGCATCCTGGCACGCAACTACGTGACCCTGCTGCCGATCCTCGCCAACCGCCTGCGCCAGGTCGACCACAACAGCTGGCGCATCGACTTCCCCTACGCCAGCGACGCCTGCCGCGCCGCTTCCGGCAACTGCAAGTGCAAATCCACCCCGCGGGGCAAGCGCGTGCTGGTGATCGGCGACGGCCAGTCGGACATGTGCGTGGCTTCCACCGCCGACTTCGTGTTCGCCAAGGATCGCCTGGCCGACTACTGCGAACGCAACAAGATTCCCCATGCGCGGTTCGACTCCTTCGCCGAACTGCCAGCGCTGCTGGCCAAGCTGCCGAATAACGCCGCCAACGCGACCAACTTCTCTCTTGAAACCCAGGAACTCTTCCACCATGTCTGATATCCGCATCGCTACCGCAGAAGACCAGATCCTTCTGGAAAAAGAAGCCAAGTACTGCTCCTACGGCGATACCGTTCACTACATCGAACCACCGCGCATCTTCAGCCGCTGCGAAGGCTCCTACGTCTGGGACACCAGCGACCAGGCCTACCTCGACCTGCAGATGTGGTACTCGGCGGTGAACTTCGGCTACGCCAACCCACGCCTGAACAACGCCCTCAAGCAACAGATCGACACCCTGCCGCAGATCGCCAGCCAATACCTGCACAAAGGCAAGATCGAGCTGTCGGAAATGATCGCGGTCGACGCCAAGAAGAAGTTCGGCCTCGACGGCCGCGTGCACTTCAACGTCGGCGGTTCGCAGTCGGTGGAGGACTCGCTGAAAGTGGTGCGTAACGCCACCAACGGCAAGAGCCTGATGTTCGCCTTCGAAGGCGGCTACCACGGCCGTACCCTGGGCGCTTCGTCGATCACCTCCAGCTACCGCTACCGCCGCCGCTACGGCCACTTCGGCGAGCGTGCGCAGTTCATTCCATTCCCGTACCACTTCCGCGGCCCCAAAGGCATGACCAAGGAAGAGTACGGCAGCCACTGCGTGCAGCAGTTCGCCCGCCTGTTCGAAACCGAATACAACGGCGTCTGGGACCCGAAGGTCGGCCAGAGCGAATATGCCGCCTTCTATGTCGAGCCGATCCAGGGCACCGGCGGCTACGTGATCCCGCCGATGAACTTCTACAGCGAGCTCAAGCACGTGCTCGACCAGCACGGCATCCTGATGGTGGTCGACGAGATCCAGATGGGCTTCTACCGCACCGGCAAGCTGTGGTCGATCGAGCACTTCGACGTCAAGCCGGACGTGATCGTGTTCGGCAAGGCGCTGACCAACGGCCTCAACCCGCTGGGCGGCATCTGGGCCCGTGAAGAGCTGATCAACCCGGGCGTGTTCCCGCCAGGTTCGACCCACTCCACCTTCGCCTCCAACCCGCTGGGCACCGCCGTGGGCCTGGAAATGTTCAAGATGACCAGCGAGATCGACTACGGCGCGATGGTCATGGAGAAAGGCAAGTACTTCCTGGCCGGCCTGCAGGACCTGCAGAAGCGCTACCCGATCATCGGCGACGTCGACGGCCTGGGCCTGGCCCTGCGCTGCGAGATCTGCACCACCGACGGCTTCACCCCGGACAAGGCGACCCTGGACTACATGGTCGAGGAAGGCATGAAGGGCGACATCGAAATCAACGGCCAGCGCCTGGGCCTGATCCTCGATGTGGGCGGCTACTACAAGAACGTCATCACCCTGGCCCCGTCGCTGGAAATCAGCTACGCGGAAATCGACCTGGGCATCGCACTGCTGGATCGCCTGCTGGATCGGGCCATGAAGCGATGAGCAAGGCTGAGATCGATCTGGGCGAAGGCAGCGCCGGCTTCGTTCTCGGCACGGGTCCGGTCGGGGTCTTGTTGATCCACGGCCTGACCGGCACCCCGACGGAACTCCGTCGGGTGGCCCAGGGCCTGGCCAAGGACGGTACGTGCACGGTGTACGTACCGACCCTGCCCGGGCACTGCGGGGACAACAGCGACCTGCAGGCCACCGGCTGGCAGGACTGGTACGAGGGCGTGCGCAAGACCTTCGCCGATGTACAGCAGCGCCACGAGCAGGTGTTCGTGGGTGGCCTGTCCATGGGTGCGGTGATGTCCATGTACCTGGCCTCCGAGCATCCAGGACGGATCAGCGGCCTGCTGATGTACTCCACCACCCTGAAGTACGACGGCTGGAGCATCAACAAACTGGCCTTCCTCACCCCGTTGCTGATGAAGATCCCCTTTGGCGTGCACATCTGCCGCTTCGAGGAAAAGCCACCCTACGGCATCAAGAACGAACGCCTGCGGGCCATCGTCGAGAAGCAGATGAAAGCCGGTGAAAGCAGCAATGCCGGGCTCCTGACCATGGAGGGCGTGACGGTGCGCGAATTGCACCGGATGAACGCCGTGGTCAAGAAACGCATGCCGTCGATCCTGACCCCGGCCCTGGTGCTGCACTCCAGCGAAGACGACATCACCAGTACCTGGAACGCCGACTACGTGGAGCGCAAGCTCGGCGGCCCGGTGACCAAGATCCTCCTCGACAACTGCTATCACATGATCACCGTGGACCTGCAGTACCAGCGGGTGATCGAGCTGAGCGCAGATTTCATCCAGCAGCGAGTGGTGGCACCTGCGGTGCGCGAAGACTACCGACAGCTGGCGTGACTTAAGGAAGAGACGTGATAACCGCCCAAGCCTTTTCAACCATCCAGGCCATCGATCGCAGCGCCTGGAATGACTGTTTCCCAGGGGCCCTGGAGGATTGGGACTATTACCTGGCCGTGGAAAAAGCCGCGATCGCCGATTTTCGCTGGCGCTACCTGGCGCTCTACGAGGGTTCGACCCTGGTGGCAGTGGCGCCGGCCTTCACCACCCAGTACCGGCTTGATACTACGGTCTCCGGGCTGGCCAAGCGCTTAACCGAACGCCTGGCACGCCAGTGGCCTGGGGCCCTGGAGCTGCGCCTGTACGCCATAGGCTCGCCTGTGGCCGAACAGTGCAATGCCGGCACCGCCAGCCATGTGCCTGCGCAACGCCGCCAGGAGCTGCTGGAGCAGTTGCTGCAACTGGCGCGACGCGATGCCGACAGCTTCGGCATCGGCCTGATGGCGGTCAAGGATGCGCCGAGCAACGACCGGCAATGGGCTGCCAGTTGCCTGGCCGCGGGCCTGCAAGCCATGCCGAGCCTGCCCACGGCGCTGCTGCCGGTACCCTTTGCCTCGATCGACGCCTACCTGGGCACCCTGGGCAAATCCACCCGCAAGGACCTGCGCCGCAAACTCCGGACACCGGCGCCACGCATAGAATGGCGACGCCAGATCGACGACGTGCTGCCGGACATCATGCGCCTCTACGAGGCCACCCTGAATCGTAGCGACCTGCAGTTCGAACGCCTGCCGGCAGGCTACTTCACCGGCATCCTCGAGCAGTTGGGGGAACGCGCGGCCTGTGTCCTGTACTGGGTCGACGAGCAACTGGTGGCCTTCAACCTGGTGCTCATCGACCAGCATCGGCTGATCGACAAGTTCTTTGCCCACGACCTCAGTGTCACCCGTGAGCACAATCTGTATTTCCGCAGTTGGCTGGCCAACGTCGACTACTGTATTCAGCAACGCATTCCCCTGTACGAGTGCGGCCAGGCCGGTTATGCCAGCAAGTTGCGCCTGGGTTGCCAGTTCACCGGTAACATGTTGTTTTTCCGGCATCGCAATCCCTTGCTCAATGCCCTGCTCAAACTGATAAAACGCTTTGTCCGCCCGGATCGCTCCGACCCCGCCATGGCTGCTGCAATAAGCGAAAGTACATGACCAGAAAAGATCGTCGCCCTCCTCGCCCCTTCGCCATTTCCCGCTGGAGCCTGCAACGCAAGCTGGTGCTGGCGTTCTGGCTGGTCAGTGTGATTCCCACCATGATCGCCGCGGAACTGGCGGCCACTACCCTGTCGGAAATCTTCGACAGCAACGTGCGGATCTGGCTGCAGGAGTCCACCAAGATCGTCGAGGACGAGATCACCGAAATCCTCCATGACAACGCGCGGATCGCCCAGCTGTTCCTGCGCTATACGCGCCCGCCCACGGACCGCAATGCGGCCAAGCATGACAAGCTCACCGCCGACATCGCCGATTCCATGGGCATCGACGTGGTGGCGCTGATCCGCAAGAACGATCACAAGGTGGTGTTCACCACTGCCGCCGATGACGTGGTGGGGCAGATCAGTACCGCCTCCAATGCCGTGCTGCAGACCATCCAGGTCGGCGGCGTGGCCACCGGGGCGGTGGTCTCGACGTTCCAGACCCAGCTCGACGGGGTCGACTACCAGTTGCTGATCGCCACCTACCTGGACGCCAGCTTCCTCACCAGCGTGGCCGACGTGCATTCCCTGGACCTGCGCCTGTACCTGGCCAAGGCCGATGACTTCTCGGAAATCTTCGCCACCCAGCGCTTCGAGGACCACCCGCCCCAGGTGCCGCACAAGATCGAAGACATCCTGCGCGCCACCCGCCAGCCCACCGAGCAGTTCACCAGCCGCTACAGCGGCCTGTACCGGCCGATCTTCAACGACAGCGGCGACCTGGTGGGGGTGATCTTCAGCGGCCTGCTGCGCCATAGCAGCCTGGTGGGCCTGGTCAACCAGAGCAACCTGTTCATCCTGATCTTCCTGCTCAGCTCGGCAGCCTCGCTGTGTGTCGGCTGGCTGGTTTCCCAGCGCCTGACCCGACCGCTGCGGGGCCTGTCCAAGGGCGTGCAGGCGGTGATCGCCGGCGATTACCGCCAACGGGTGCCGGTGATCGGCGGCGACGAACTGGCGGAGCTGAGCAGCACCTTCAACCACATGACCGAGCGCCTGGGGGAACTGCAGCATCTGGAAGCCCAGTTGCGCCGCCGCGACCGCCTGCATGCCCTGGGCGAAGTGGCCATGGGCCTGGCCCACGAGATCCGCAACCCGCTGGGCATCATCAAGACCGCCACGCAGTTGCTGCACCGCCGGGCCAACCTGCCGGAAAACGACAAGCGCCACCTGGAATACGTGATCAGCGAGGTCAGCCGGATCAACGACCTGATCACCGAATTCCTCGATTTCGCCAAGCCCAGCGCGCCGATACGCGCCACCCAGCTGGCCCGCCCGCTGGTGGAGGAATTGCTGGGCTTCTGCACCCCGGAACTGGCCACCCACAACATCGACGCGCGGATCGACGACCAGGCCCCCGGCGCGACCCTCCACGCCGATGCCCGGCAACTCAAGCAGGCCTGCCTCAACCTGATTCTCAACGCCATCGACGCCATGCCCGACGGCGGCCGCCTGACCCTGGGCATTTCCCAGCGCGACGACGAAACCATCATCAGCGTCAGCGACACCGGCCAGGGCATCGAGCCGGACATGCTGGAACGCATCTTCACCCCATTCGTCACCACCAAGGCCTCGGGCACCGGCCTGGGATTGGCTAAAGTCTTCTCGATCATGGAAAGCCATGACGGCCATATCGAGTGCACCAGCGAAAAAGATGCTGGCGCCACCTTCAGCCTGTACATTCCGGCCAACGGTGAAGAAGACGACGAGGACAGTGATGACGCATAACCTGCTGGTGGTCGATGACGAGCCGAAACTCTGCGACCTGCTGTCCTCGGCCCTGAGCCAGAACGGCATCCAGGTATTCACCGCAGACAACGGCCTGCACGCGCTCAAGGTGCTGGAGCAGGAAGACATCGACCTGGTGATCAGCGACTGGCGCATGCCCGGCATGGACGGGCCGCAGTTGCTGGGGGAAATCAAGCAGCGCTACCCGCAGTTGCCGGTGATCGTGATGACCGCCTACAGCACGGTGAAGAATGCCGTGCAGTCCATGCGCAACGGCGCCTACGACTACATCGCCAAACCCTTCGACATCGACGAACTGGACATCACCGTCAGCAAGGCCCTGCAGTTTCGCGACATCCTCAAAGACAACCAGCGCATGCGCGCCGAGCTCGCAGAGCATCAGCAGATCGACAGCCTGGTGGGCGACAGCCCGGCCTTCCGTCGGGTGCTGCAAGCCGTGGATTCGGTGCGCGAAAGCAACGCCACCATCCTCCTGACCGGGGAAAGCGGCACCGGCAAGGAAATGGTCGCCCGGGCCATCCACAAGCACGGCAACCGGGCCGACAAGCCCTTTGTCGCGGTCAATTGTGCGGCCATTCCCGAGGGCCTGCTGGAAAGCGAGATGTTCGGCCACCGCAAGGGCGCCTTCACCGGCGCCGTGGCGGACCGGGTCGGACGTTTCCAGCAAGCCGACAAGGGCACCCTGTTCCTCGACGAAGTCGGCGACATGCCCCTGGCCCTGCAGGCCAAGATCCTGCGTGCCCTGCAGGAGCGGGTGATCGAGCCGGTGGGCGATCCACGGGAGCGCAAGGTGGATGTGCGGGTGATCGCCGCCACCAACAAGAACCTGCTGGAAGCGGTGGCCAACAAGGAATTTCGCGAAGACCTGTACTACCGCCTGAATGTATTCCCGATCCCCTTGCCGGCACTGCGCGAACGGGTCGAGGACATCGCCCTGCTGGCCCGGCACTTTGCCCACAGCCTGGGTGCCACCGCCGGCAAGCGCATCAGCGGCTTCAGCCCCGAAGCCCTGCAGGCCATGGCCAGCTACGCCTGGCCGGGGAATATCCGCGAACTGCAGAACTGCGTGGAGCGGGCCACCATCGTCGCCAGCGGCCAGGTCATCGAAGAAAAGGACCTGCCAGGGTATCTGTTCGGCCCCCAGGCGCAGGGCACAGAGAGCAGCGCAGCCATCAGTGTCGGCCCGCAAGTGCCCAGCGACCTGGAAGCGGCCCTGGCGGAAGTGGAAAAGGCCTACATTCTCGCCGCCCTGCAGCAGAGCAACGGTGTCCAGGCGGCAGCGGCGCAGTTGATCGGTATTTCCGAGCGCAGCTTCTGGTACCGGCTGAAGAAACTCGGCATCCAGGTGGACAAGATCGTTCGCTGAAACCGCGGCGCTTCATTCGCCGGCAAGCCGGCTCCTGCACCCAACCGCAAGAGCCGGCTTGCCGCGCTGCCCTAGAGGATGTTGCTGCTATCGAGCGGCTCGATCTGCGCCCAGTGGGAAGTGTCTTCCCGGTGGGTTTGCAGGTATGGCAGTACCGCCGCCAGCAGCGGCGCCTTGAAGGCTTCCTGGAACCGGTGGGCCAGCCCCGGAATCAACTTCAACTGACTGCCCTGGATCTGCGCCGCCAGGTGCACGCCGTGCATCACCGGCAGCAACGGGTCGGCGGTGCCATGCACCACCAGGGTCGGCACCCGCAGTTGCTTGAGCAATGCCACCCGGCTCGGCTCGGCAAGAATCGCCATGATCTGGCGCTTGACCCCTTCCGGGTTGAACGCCCGGTCATAGGCCACCGCCGCCTGTTGCAACAGGACCTGGCGGTCATCGCTGACCTTCGGGCTGCCCAGGGCCGCCAGCAGGTCGGCCTGCTGCTCCAGCGCCGCTTCCCGGCTCGGTGCGTTGCGCCGCGAAAGCAGTTGCACCAGCGCCGCGTTCGGCGCCGGCAAACCTTCGGCCCCGGAACTGGTCATGATCAGCGTCAGGCTCTCGACCCGCCGCGGCTCCATGGCTGCCAGGTGCTGGGCGATCATCCCGCCCATGCTCGCCCCCAGCACGTGGAATTGCTCGATATGCAGGGCGTCCATCAGGCCCAGGGCGTCATCGGCCATGTCGGTCAGGGTGTAGGGCGCCGCCACCGGCAGGCCGAGCTTGTAGCGCAGCACTTCGAAGGTCAGGTTGGCGCTGGCCGGGGCCTGGCGCCAAGTGGACAGGCCGACATCGCGATTGTCGTAGCGGATCACCCGAAACCCTTGCTGACACAGGGCCACCACCACCTCATCCGGCCAGTGGATCAGTTGCCCGCCCAGGCCCATGACCAGAAGCAACGCCGGGTCGGAGGTGCGCCCAATGCTCTGGTAGGCCAGGCTCACCTGCGGCAGGTCGACCCGTTGGGTCGGGACATTGACATCGCAGCGCGCGGCCGCAAAACACAGCGGGCCGAGCAACAGCCCGGCCAAGAGTAGAACAGTCGAAAGAAATCGTACCCGCATGAAAAACACCGAAACGCAGAACCCCAGTGGAGCGCGAGTCTGATGAACCTGGATGATTCGCGCTGCCACAGTTGCGTGACAATTTGATGAAGATTGCCCCAGCGGTACTTTTTCCGCGGCAAGGGTCGGCGCTTGCCCCCGGCACCCGGTGCACAACACACAGGCGCTGTCGCCCGTATCGGCAAAGATGCCCGCGAATCGATGAACGCGGGATGGTCGACAGGCCCGTCAACATGAGACAAACTCAACCTTTTCGCTTTAACCACAAAATTTACTCATGGAGATCCTGGTGCTCGAAATCCGTCACCTGAAGACCCTGCACGCCTTGCGCGAAGCCGACAGCCTGGTGGAAGCCGCTGAACGCCTGCACCTGACCCAGTCCGCCTTGTCCCATCAGTTCAAGGAGCTGGAAGAGCGCCTGGGCATGCCGCTGTTCGTGCGCAAGACCAAGCCGGTGCGTTTCACCAGCGCCGGCCTGCGCCTGCTGCAACTGGCGGATGCGACCCTGCCCCTGCTGCGCGGCGCCGAACGCGACATTTCGCGACTGGCCGGCGGCACTGCCGGGCGCCTGCACATGGCCATCGAATGCCACAGCTGCTTCCAGTGGCTGATGCCGACCATCGATCAGTTCCGCGACGCCTGGCCGGAAGTGGAGCTGGACCTGGCCTCCGGCTTCTCGTTCGCTCCGTTGCCGGCCCTGGCCCGGGGCGACCTGGACCTGGTGGTGACCTCCGACCCCCTGGAGCTGGCGGGTATCACCTACGTGCCGCTGTTCACCTACGAAGCCATGCTCGCGGTCGCCAACCAGCACCCGCTGGCAAGCAAGCCATACGTAGTCCCGGAAGACCTGCTGAGCGAAACCCTGATCACCTACCCGGTGGAACGCGACCGCCTGGACATCTTCACCCGCTTCCTGGAACCGGCGGACATCGAACCGGCCCAGGTACGGACTTCGGAACTGACGGTGATGATGATGCAACTGGTGGCCAGCGGCCGGGGCGTGTGCGGGATGCCTCACTGGGCCCTGCACGAGTACAGCTCACGGGGTTATGTGAAGGCCAAGCGGCTCGGGGAAAAGGGCCTGTTCGCCACCCTGTACGCGGCGATTCGCGCCGACATGCTGGATGCGCCCTACATGCGCGACTTTTTGCTCACGGCCAAGGACACCTCGTTCTCGACCCTGGACGGCGTCAGCGCCGTACGCTGACCCCAAGCTGGCTTGCCCAGGAGCCGGCTTGCCAGCGAACCGGGGTCAACCTTCGACCGGCAATGGGCGCCACATGTGGATCTTGTCGAAATAGTCCTCGCCCACCCGCACTGCCTGGGGTTCCAGGCCGAACTGGACGAAGCCGCAGCGCTGGTACAGGGCCAGCGCCGCTTCATTGCCGGCCGTCACGGTCAACTGGATCAGGCGCAGCCCTTCGTATTCAGCCGCTTCGGCCAGCAGCCCCTGGACCAGGCGGTAGCCCAGCCCGCTGTTGCGCTGCGTGCCGGTGACATAGAGGCCGAACAGGGTCGCCTTGTGCCGGGCCTTCTCCCGCAGCTCGAAGGCCAGGCCGACGATCCCCAGCAACCGCCCTTCGGAAAACGCCCCCAGCAACAGGTCGAGCTCGCCGTCCAGGCGTGCGGCCCACCAGGCCAGAGGCAGTTTTTCCCGCTCTTTGACGCTGGAGGTGAAGGCCTGGGGATGGCGCTCATAGGCCTCGAGCATCAAGGCCCGGTATTGCTCCACATCGTCAGGGGTCAGGCGCTGGATCTGCATGCTCAGTCGAGGGTCTTGTGTCCGGTAATGAATGAAGCGCATTTTATCTTGCCGCCCTGCACTTCATAAATGGCCACGGTTTCCAGGGTGCCGCTGCCGTCGGCGAAGGTGCGGCTGATCAGTTCGTGATCGACCACCACGTTGCCCATGACCGTACGCTGGATCAGCCGGGCATGCAGGTTGGGTTCCTGGAAACGCACCACGGCCCGAGCTCGTATTTCCTCGTGCCCCCTGGCCAGCAAGGTGGCCGGATGTTCGTATTGCCGGGCATCTACGGCATAAGTCGCCAGCCAGGCCTCCAGATCCTTGCGGTTGTAGGCCTGCAGTTGTGCTTCGACCACCGCTTGCGGGCTTGGAAAATCACTCATGCTGGCGCTCCTCGATCAGTTGACGCGACGCTGTTCGAACATCAGGCGCACGGCCAGCCCCGCCAGCACAAAGCCCATGAAATAACGCTGCACCGAGAGCCAGGTGGGGTTGCTGGCAAACCAGGAGGCGATACCGGCGGCAAACAGGGCGATCATCAGGTTCACCGAGAAACTCACGCTGATCTGGGTCAGGCCCAGGATGATGCTCTGGGAGAACACCGAACCGTGCTCGGGGTGGATGAACTGCGGAAAGATCGACAGGTAGAACACCGCGATCTTGGGGTTCAGGGCGCTGGTCAGAAAGCCCATGGTCACCAGCTTGCGCGGCGAATCCGCCGGCAGCTGCTGGGCTTCGAAGGGCGAGCGCGCGCCAGGCTTGAGCGCCTGCCAGGCCAGCCACAGCAGGTACAGGGCGCCGGCCCACTTGAGCACCTCATAGGCCATGGGCACCGCCATGAACACAGCGGTCAGGCCCAGCGCGGCGGCGAACAGGTGGACAAAGAACCCCGCCACCACCCCCAATAACGACGTCACCCCAGCCTTGCGCCCCTGGCAGATCGAACGGGAAATCAGGTAGATCATGTTCGGCCCCGGGGTCAGCACCATCAGCAGGGAAGCAGCGGCGAAGATCAGGTAGTCGTGGAGTGGAATCATGGCAATCCTTGGCAATGGGAGGGGGTCAGGCGTGGCCCGCTCGGGCCTTGCGATAAAACGGCAAGATCAGATCGCGTGTCAACGGCGCAAGGAACAAATCTCCATCGCCGGCCGGGTCGATCCAGCGTACTTCCTCGATCTCTGCCGCCGGGGTCACCGGGCCATGGATATGGACCAGGAACACCTCGGCTTCCACCACATGCCCCGGCTCGTTGGCCGCCGGTGCCGAGAACTGTTGCAGGTAACGGGCCTGGGCCGGGTCGATGCGCAATCCCAGTTCTTCTTCCAGCTCACGGGCCAGGGCGTGCACCGGTTGTTCACCGGCTTCGATCTTGCCACCGGGCTGCATGAAGGCCTGGGTGCCGCGCTTGCGCACCAGGAGGGTCTGGCCGTCGGCACCGATCAGCAGGGCAGCGGCGATACGAATGATGGAGGGTGCAGCAACGGACGACAGCGACATGGGAATCCGGGAGCCTTGAGAATGAGGGCGCAAGGATCACATGCGCGGCGGCGGCTCGTCATCCGCCGCCGGCATTTTTCGATGTGACCGCCACCCGGCTTCAGGCCCTTGCCTGCTGTTCCTGGGGCAACTTGACGAACACGCTGTAGCGGGCGCCCTCCATGGTTTCAAAAGCGATCAGCTTGTCCACCAGCGGCAGGTTGAGCACCTTGCCGGCGTTGAGCAGCAGCATGCCGTTATCGGCATTCAGGTTGCGCGCCAGGATCATCCCCGCCGCCAGCTCCCGGGTACTCAGAACCTTCACCGAAGGGTCGCCCAGGGTCACGTCGCTGAGGTAGACCGCACACACCTGGATGAAACCTTCCACCAGGTCCGGGTCGTACAAGCGGCCGGCGTACTTGCGGATGAACACCAGGGCCTCGTCGCTGTTCATGTGCCGTTCCAGGATCAGCCCGCACTGCAACTCGATGAAGTCCACCGCCAGCTTGAGCAGCCGCGAGCCCAGGGGAATCGCGTCGCCCTTGAGGTGGTCGGGAAAACCGCTGCCGTCCCAGTGTTCCTGATGATGGCGGATCAGCCGCGCGGCGTCCTGCACCGGTTCCAGGGTCATCAGCAACGATTCGCTCTGCGCCGGATAGGCCCGATAACGCTCGCGCTGATGGTGATGCAGCAAATCCGCCGGGCTGGTCATCATGCTGTCGCTCCAGCTCAGCTTGCCGATGTTGTGCAACGCCGCGGCCATGGCCAGGTCACGCTGGGCGCCAGGGTCGATGCCCTGGACTTTGCAGTAGGCCCGCACCAGCTCGATGATCCGCCGGTTGGTCTGCTTGTCCGCGGGCAGGCGCTGGTTGACCAGCAGGGAAAACAGCTCGGCGCCAGTGGCGTAGCTGTGCTTGAGCTCCTCATAGGCCAGGTCGAGCATGTCGGCGGTCTGCTGCAGCTCCGAGGTGCGTGCCGCCACGCGTTTTTCCAGCAGCGTGTTGAGCGCCTTGAGCTCGGCATTCTGCTGCTGGGCCAGATCCTGCAGGCGCAGGCGCTCACGCTCGGAGTGCTGATGCTCAAGGGCCTGGCGCAGGGCCAGCAGCAATTCCTGGTCATCCCAGGGCTTGCTCAGGTAACGGTAGATCTCCCCTTCGTTGATGGCCTTGGCAATCAATTTCAGGTCCGGGTCGCCGGTCAGCAGGATGCGGGTGGTGCTCGGGTACTGCTGATGGATACGCGCCAGCAGGGTCGGGCCATCCATCTGCGGCAGATGGGCGGCGCTGATCACCAGGTCCACCTCCCGGCTGGCCAGGAGCTGCAGGGCCTGGGTGGCATCGCGGGCGAAATGCAGCGTGTAGGGAAGCGGGCTGAGCAACTGCTGCAGGCGTTGCAGGATCACTTCCTGGCTATCGACCAGCAGAATCTCGGGTCGGCGTGTGACAGTGGCAACGTTTAGCTCACCCATGAGACACCTCGGGTCAACGTCGATGCACGTGTCCTTCATTGTTAGAGCTGGCAACGGTAATCCCTGTTGCCTGATTGAAGACTAGAAGAATTTCCAATCGAGATAGTGGCTTTTTAATACCATCGGTCCGCTGCGGCTGCGCCGCCAACCACCTTCAGCGAGTGTTGCGCAGTCGCAACACTCGCCGTGCACGCCGTCACTGGGCGGCTTTGGCGCCGGAACCGAAGGAAGCGAAACGCTTGTTGAAGCCGGCGATGCGGCCTTCGGACTGGGTCTTGCGCTGCTGGCCGGTGTACACCGGGTGCGAGGCGCTGGAAACGTCCAGCGCCACATAGGGGTAAGTCTTGCCGTCGCTGTAGGTGTGGCTGCGATCGGTATCGACGGTGGAGCCGATGAGGAAGTACACGTCGGCAGCGGTATCGTGGAAAAGCACGGTGCGGTAGTCAGGATGGATACCGGGTTTCATGAGGCCTCCTGGGCATCTGGGTGAGCTGGATGCGTTATACAATAACATATCCAAATCACCCAAACGAGAACCGATTGCAATAAGGAAACTGCCGACAGTTCTATGCCGCTTCCTGAAAATCCATTTCCGGAGGCTGGCGGGAGAAACCGCGAGTGAGGAAACCCAGGTACACCAGGCCAATAACCAGCCAGCTTGCCCCCAGGTAGATCGCCAGGTGATCGAGGCTGGACATCAGCCACAGATCGGCCGCCAGACCGATGAGGGGAAAGATCAGGAACAGGATCAGCTCCCGCAGGCCACGCTGCCGGGCCCCCACCCAGTAATGAAAGATCACCGACAGGTTGACCAGGCTGAAGGCCAGGAAGGCGCCGAAGTTGATGAAGGACGTCGAGGTGGTGACATCCAGCTTCAATGCCAGCAACGCCACCACGGCGCACAGCAGGATGCTGTTGACCGGGGTACCGAAGCGCTCGTGCAGGCTGCCGAAAAAGCGCTTGGGCAAGACCCCGTCGCGGCCCATGGCGAACAGCAGTCGCGAGCCGCTGGCCTGGGCCGAAAGCCCCGAGGCGAACTGACCGACAATCAGCCCGATCAGGAAGATCGAGACGAACAGGTCGCCGCCGATATTGCGCGCAATCTCGTAGGCCGCCGAATCCACATCGGCGAACTCGAAGGACGGATGGGCAACCTGGACGAAGTAGGACACCGCGACAAAGATCAGCCCGCCCACCAGGGTAATCAGCATGATCGCCCGGGGAATGGTCCGCCGTGGGTCGCGGGTTTCCTCGGTCAGGGTGCTGACCGCGTCAAAGCCCAGGAACGAATAACAGGCGATTGCCGCCCCGCTCATGATCAGCGGCAGGTGCATCTGCCCGTTGAAGAACGGCGCCAGGGTGAACAGCGGCCGCCCGGCCTCGCCACCAAGGTAGTGGATGCACAGGCCGACAAAGGCGATCAGCACCAGGAACTGCACCAGCATCAGCAGGCCGTTGATGCCGTTGGCCAGTTTCAGGCCAACGATATTGATCGCGCTGGTCACCCCGATGAAAGCCAGCACCCAGACCCACTGCGGTACACCGGGAAACGCCGAATGCAGGTAAGCGGCGCCGATCAGCCAGATGGCCATGGGCAGGAACAGGTAATCCAGCAGCACCGCCCAGCCGGCGATGAAACCCAGCTTGGGGCTGATGGCCTTGCGCACATAGCTGTAGGCCGAGCCGGCCACGGGAAACGCCGCGGCCATGCGCCCGTAGCTCATGGCGGTGAAGAACATCGCCACCAGCGCCGCCAGATAGGCTGCCGGCACCATGCCAGCGGTGGTTTGGGCGAGGATGCCAAAGGTGCCGAGGACAATGATCGGCGTCATGTAAGCGATACCGAACAGCACCACCGCGCCCAATGAAAGGGTGCGTTGCAAGCGAGCCATGAGCGAGTACTCCGCAATTATTAGATTTATGGCAGGACTGAAATGAGTGAAGCAGGGGGTCTTTCTTATGGGATTGGCCGTCCGCGGACGGCCCTTTCAGCGGATCGGAATCAGCAGTTCACGCACGCCATCGCCGTGTTCGAGCACTTCGCCCGCAAGCTTCAGGCGCTGGTCTTCGAGGTAGCGGTAGTCCTGGCGCGCCACCTGCAGTTGCTTGAGATCCAGCTCGACCTTGAACTGACCTTCCTCGCGCCCGGCTTCGAACAGCAGGCTACCCAGGGGGTCCACCAGGGCGCTGCCGCCGGCGAACAGCAGGCCGCCATCGCCTTCTTCCACTCGGTTGACCATTAGCGCGAACGCCTGGTTTTCCTGGGCCCGGGCCATGATCGCGGTACGGTGGGTGGGCCCGTAGGGGTCCATGTTGCCGTTGGTCACGATCAGCAGTTCGGCGCCCAGTTGCGCCAGGGCCCGGGCGCTTTCGGGGAACTCGATGTCGTAGCAGATCAGCAGGCCGACCCGCACACCGTTCCACAGGCAGGTGGCGTAGCGGTCACCGGGGGTGAACACACCGCGGTCGGACGCCCATAGGTGGGTCTTGCGATAACGCAGGGCGATGCCCTCGGGGGTAATCAGCAAAGTGGTGTTATAGAATCGGCCGTCGTCGTTTTCGGCCATGCCGATCACCACCGCGATATTGCGCGCCCGGGCGGCCTGGATCACGGCCTGCACGGTGGGGCCATCCAGCGGCTCGGCCACGGCGGCCACGGTCTCGGCGCTGGGGAAACCCATCAGGTGGGTTTCTGGAAACACGATCAACCGGGTATCGGCGGCGCAGGCGGCAATGGCCGCCAGGGCCCGTTCCAGGTTGTAAGCTGTGGCGTTATCACGGCCCGCCAACTGGGCCAGTTCAACCTTCATGGGTATTCCTTGTTCTTTGGCTGTGCCGCAGTATGCGCAGCAGCAACCGGCCCGCAAATCACGCAGCCGGGGTAACCCGATAGGGGTAGATGCATGACATTGTCGCTGGATGACATCGCCTGGCACCGCTCGGTGGGGCAGATGATCGAAGCCCTGGACCAGGCCAGTTTCTGGCCCCAGCTGGTACGCCTGCTGGAGCAGTACGTGAGTTTCGACAGCTGGGTGGCGCTGCTGTTTTGCAGTGAGCGCAAACCCCTGGTGTTCGCCGAATGCCCGGGGGAGGACGGCAGCCCCGACCAGTTGTTCCAGGACTACCTCAACGGCCTGTACCTGCTCGACCCCTTCTACGTTGCCAGCCGCGAACAATCGCGCAGCGGCCTGCTGCGCCTGGCGGAAGTGGCCCCGGAACACTTCCAGCTGACCGAGTACTACCAACGCTACTTTCGTCTGAATGTGGTGGCCGATGAGATCCAGTTCAATTGCCAGCTGGCGGACGACCGCACCCTGTGCCTGTCCCTGGGTTCGCGACAACGCTTCGCCCCACCCCAGATCGCCCTGCTGTCACTGATCGAGCCCTGGGTGGTGGCCTTGCTGCGCCAGCGCCTGCCCCACGAAAGCATTGAGCAAGACAACCCAGCGCAATTGCATCCAATGCCCGATTGGCGCAGCCAGCTGGACCACTCCATGCAACAACTGCGGGGCGCACAACTCACCGCCCGGGAGCTGGATGTGGGGCGCCTGATGCTCAGCGGTTGCTCCAACAAGGAGATCGCTCGTAAGCTGGAAATCTCCGCCGAAACCGTGAAAGTTCATAAAAAGCACATCTACAGCAAGCTGGGCATCAAATCCCAGTCCGAGCTGTTTTCGATTTTTCTCCAGGCGCAAAGCGCCTGATACCCCTTCAGGGCCGCCCCGGCAGCCCCACACAACAATAAGATCTTGTGCACCCATAAGAATGAGTACTGATAAACGACCTTAATGAGTCCGAACCAAGGAAACCGTATGAGCCTGTCCCTTCTGAGCCGCTACGCCTTCTTTGCCGCCTGTGTGATTTTCACCCTCGCCAGCCTGCCCTTTCTCGAACACGACTGGCTCTGGCCATTCGCCCTGGTCACCGGCCTGCTGAGCCTGCTGGGGATCTTCGACCTGCTGCAAAGCCCGCACGCGGTGCGGCGCAATTACCCGATCCTGGGCAATATCCGCTACCTGGTGGAAGGCATCCGCCCGGAGATCCGCCAGTACCTGCTGGAATCCGACAGCGACGCCCTGCCCTTTTCCCGCGCCCAACGCTCCCTGGTGTACTCCCGGGCCAAGAACGAAAGCGCCGACAAACCCTTCGGCACCCTGATCGATGTCTACCAGTCGGGCTTCGAATTCATCGGCCACTCCATGCGCCCGGCGCCCCTGAGTGATCCCAACAGCTTTCGCGTGACCGTCGGCGGCCCGCAATGCACCCAGCCCTACTCGGCCTCGGTGTTCAACATCTCGGCCATGAGCTTCGGCTCCCTCAGCGCCAACGCCATCCGCGCCCTGAACCAGGGTGCCAAGCTCGGCAACTTCGCCCACGACACCGGTGAAGGCAGCATCAGCCCCTACCACCGCGAACACGGCGGCGACCTGACCTGGGAACTGGGCAGCGGCTACTTCGGCTGCCGCACCAGCGACGGCCGTTTCGACCCGGAGCGCTTCGCCGTGCAGGCGCAGAACCCCCAGGTTCGGATGATCGAGATCAAGATGAGCCAGGGCGCCAAGCCTGGCCACGGCGGCATCCTGCCCAAGCACAAGGTGACCCAGGAAATCGCCGACACCCGGGGCATCCGCATGGGCGAGGACTGCATTTCACCGTCGAGCCACAGCGCCTTTTCCACCCCGATCGAGATGATGCATTTCATCCAGCAACTGCGTGAGCTGTCCGGCGGCAAGCCGGTGGGCTTCAAGTTCTGCCTGGGCCACCCCTGGGAGTTCATGGGCATCGCCAAGGCCATGCTGGAAACCGGCATCCTGCCGGACTTCATCGTGGTGGACGGCAAGGAAGGCGGCACCGGCGCGGCCCCCGTGGAGTTCACCGACCACATCGGCGCACCGATGCGCGAGGGCCTGCTGTTCGTCCACAACACCCTGGTGGGCCTGAACATGCGGGACAAGATCAAGCTCGGCGCCAGTGGCAAGATCGTCAGCGCCTTCGACATCGCCAGCGTGCTGGCCATCGGTGCCGACTGGGCCAACTCGGCCCGGGGCTTCATGTTCGCCATCGGCTGCATCCAGTCCCAGAGCTGCCATACCAACAAGTGCCCCACCGGCGTCGCCACCCAGGACAACCTGCGCCAGCGCGCCCTGGTGGTGCCGGACAAGGCCCAGCGGGTATTCAGCTTCCACCGCAACACCCTCAAGGCCCTGGCGGAAATGCTCGCTGCCGCCGGCCTGCAACACCCTTCGCAACTGGAAGCCAAGCACCTGGTGCGACGCATGTCGGCCACCGAGATCAAGCTGTTCTCCCAGTTGCACGTGTTCCTCAAGCCCGGCGAGCTGCTCACCGGCGAGGTCAACGGCGAGTTCTACTCGCGCATGTGGCAACTGGCCCGGGCCGACAGCTTCGAACCCAACACCGAAGCCGCCGCTTAAGCCCCATTGCCCAGTGCTCCCCGGTTGCCGGGGAGCGCGGGGCATCACCCAAGGAAGATTGCAATGCTCAAGGTCATCGCTGAAGATTTCATCCAGCCCGAACACCTGGACACCGTGCGCCCGTGGTACGCCGAACTGGTGGAAAAAACCCGCCAGGAACCGCTGTGCATCGCCTACGATCTGTTCGTCGATCAGAAAGACCCCGGGCACTTCATCTTCGTCGAACAGTGGCCGGACCAAGCGGCCCTCGACACCCACTGCCAGACCGAGCACTTCACCCGCCTGGTGCCGCAGATCAATGCTTTTCAGCGCCGCGAATGCCGCGTGCTGTTGATGAACGAGTTCTAGAAAACCCGACCCAGACCTTGCTTGACCGGACCACCGAAAGCAGACCCGAACCCCACTGACCTTTCGGAGGCCCGCCATGCCCTTGCTGTCATTCGAACAACTGTCCCGCCAACTGCCAGCGCCCTGGCAATCCACGCTGGTGGGCCAGGTCGGCCCGGCCCGCATCAAGGTGCTGCGCATGGACGGCCAGCCCTACCCGGAAGAAACCCACGACTTCAACGAAGGCCTGCTGGTGACCCAGGGCTGCCTGCACCTGGGCATTGGCCAGACCGTGGTGGAAGTGGCGACGGGCCAGATGTACCTGGTGGAGGCCGGCCAGGCCCATAGCGTGCTGCCCGGCAGCCACGGCACCCTGGTGATCATCGACGTCTAGCCTGTCTCGCATCGACTCAATCGCGGTAACCACCTGCCCAAGGTCGGTCCGACCAGAGGGCCCATGCACGGAGAAGCCCATGCCTCGTCGTCTGTTTGCAGTGATCGCTTTACTGATGTCCTTCAACAGTGCCTTTGCCGGCGAACGCTGGCAGAGCCTGCCGCCCACACCGGCCCCGGTGGCCGGGGCGCAAGCCGGTTATGCCGAAGTCAACGGCATCCGCCTGTATTACAGCAAGCTCGGCCACGGCTCACCGGTGGTGCTGCTGCATGGCGGCCTGGGTAATGCCGACTATTGGGGGCTCCAGGCCAAGGCCCTGGCCGCCCGGCACACGGTGATCAGCGTCGACAGCCGCGGCCACGGGCGCAGCACCCGGGACGCCCGGCCCTACGGCTACGACCTGATGGCCGACGACGTGATCGCCCTGCTGGACCAGCTGAAGATCCCCCGCGCCGATTTCGTCGGCTGGAGCGACGGCGCGATCCTCGGCCTGGACCTGGCCATGCGTTACCCGCAGCGGGTCGGCAAGGTCTTCGCCTACGCCGCCAACACCCAGACCTCAGGGGTCAAGGAAGGCGCGGAGAACAACCCGACCTTCGCCGCCTACATCGAGCGCGCCGGCCAGGAGTACACCCGCCTGTCCCCCACGCCCAAGGAGTACCCGGCCTTTGTCGAGCAGATCGGCCACATGTGGGCCAGCCAGCCGAACTGGAGCGACGCCGACCTGGCGAAGATCAAGACGCCGGTACTGATCGTCGATGGCGACCACGATGAAGCCATCAAGCGCGAGCACACCGAATACATGGCCCAGGCGATTCCCGGCGCCGGGCTGCTGATCCTGCCCAACGTCAGCCACTTCGCCTTCCTCCAGGACCCGGGCCTGTTCAATGCAGCCCTGGAACATTTCCTCGACGAAAAATAGCCCCGGCCATCGCCATGGATGCCCCTCTTTCCAGGGACGTCCACGGCAGGCGATATGCATAAACGCATATTTTAATTGCATTGACGCATCAATCCTCTAAGGTTGTTTGCAGACCCGGTCAACGCAGGCCATCGAGGCTGGCCCAGCGCAGCGTCATGTCCCGGGTCCGGCTACGCGCAGTAGCCCGACACGCAACGACGACACCAGCCGGAGGCTGGATTTCATTCATGGAGGATGAACATGTTAAGTAGCAACCTGACCCCAGGCGACGCTCCCCAGGCCCTGCCCCAGTGCCTGGCCGGCAGCCTGCTCGACCCGCAACTGAGCGAAGTCGATCCACACACCGAAGCTGCGCCCCAGGCCGCTGCCCGGCTCAACTTCAGCGTGCAGCAGCAAACCCAGAGCAACTGGTGCTGGGCAGCATTGTCCGCATCGGTGGGCAACTACTACGGCACCGGTTCCTGGACCCAGTGCGGAGTGGCCAACGCCGAACTGGGCCGCAACTCCTGCTGCAGCCAGCCCGGGCCGTGCAACGTCTACGGCTACCTGGATTCGGCCCTGCGCACCACCCGCTGCTACGGCGGCATGCGTGAGGACCGGATGCAGATGCCGGCCATCGACAACCAGCTCGGCATGGGCCGCCCCGTGGGCCTGCGCTGTGCCTGGTACGGCGGCGGTGCGCATTTCCTGACGATCTACGGCAGCGATGGCGGCTACATCCTGGTGGCGGATTCGATCTACGGTTACTCGACCCGCGCCCTGAACAGTTTCCCCGGTTCCTACAACGGTGGCGGCAACTGGACCCACACCTACTTCACCCGAAAAAACTAGGAGGCGACATGCAACTGACTTACCCCAAGGCGCCTGTCGATGGCGTCCAGCACCTGCGCTCGGCCCTTCAGGCGGCCCTGCAGACCCAGGGTTTCGGTATCAACCGCGGGTTTGCCAAGGCCAGTGCCCGTAACCTGAATCTGTCCCAGGCCTTTCGCGGCTACGCCCTGAGCCTGGAGGACCTGGCCCAGGGCAAGGGGCTGGCCGAGGCCAAGGCCGGTGACTGGCATTACCTGGTGTTCGATGCCGGAGTGTCGATTGCCGATGCGCAGTTGACCGAGGTGGCCGGCAAGGCCGGCTTCTCTGCGCTGAACCATGGCAGCCTGGCGGCGTCCGCCGTCAACGCCCTGGACCTGGCGGAACAGGCGCCGCAACTGCAGGGAAAAAGCTATGAACTGCGCCTGCTGTTCATCTCGGCGCTGCAGGTCACGGCGATCTGGCTGCATGGGCCCGGCGAAGAGGTGCTGATTCCCATCGAGCCGACACCCAAGACCCTGGCCGCCCATCAGCTCCACAGCGAAACGGCGTTGCTCGCCCTGCTGGCGCCGGCGGCGCTGCAGGCCAAGGCTATCTTCGACGCCGATACCCGCGGCACCCTGGGCGGTTGATCCGGGCAAAAAAAATCCGGCGGCCTTTGCAGGTCGCCGGATTTCTGGTCTCAGCGTTTCAGTCCGGGATGCTCAAGCCAGCCGCATCACCCAAGCGCAGGTCAGGACGCCGACCGCGCCGAACCTTGCTGGACATTGGTCGGTTGCAGCTTGAACAGATAGAACAGCACCGTCAGCAGCACCAGGAACGCCGGGCCGACATACAGCGCCACACGGGTATCCGGGAAGTAGGCCATCAGCCCCACCACCAGTACCAGGAAGGCCAGGGCCAGGTAGGAACTGATCGGGTACAGCCACATGCGGTACTTCAGGCCGGCACGTTCTGCCGGGCTCAGGCCCTTGCGGAACTTGAGCTGGGCCAGAAGGATCATCACCCAGGTCCAGATCGCACCGAAGGTGGCGATGGAGGTCACCCAGACGAACACTTTTTCCGGCACCAAATAGTTCAGCAGCACGCCCAGCAGCAGGGCGAAGATCGACAGCAGCAACGCGCGACGCGGCACGCCGTTGTTCGAGGTCTTGGCGAAGCCGGCCGGAGCCTGGCCGTTCTGCGCCAGGCTGTAGAGCATGCGCCCGGTGCTGAAGATGCCGCCGTTGCAGGAGGACAGCGCGGCGGTGATCACCACGAAGTTGATGATGCCGGCGGCGGTCTTGATACCCAGGCGCTCGAAGGTCATCACGAAGGGGCTGCCCTGGGTGCCAATCTCGTTCCACGGGTAGATCGACAGGATCACGAACAGCGCGCCCACGTAGAACAGCAGGATGCGCCAGAACACCGAGCCGATGGCGTTGGGAATGGTCTTTTGCGGGTTGCGCGCTTCACCGGCGGTGAGGCCGATCATCTCTACGCCCAGGTAGGCGAACATCACCATCTGCAGGGACATCAGCACGCCGGTCACGCCATTGGGCATGAAGCCGCCGTGGGTCCACAGGTTGGAGATGCCCAGGGCCACGCCGTCATTGCCGAAACCGAAGGCGATGATACCGATGCCGCCGACCACCATGGCGATGATGGTGACGATCTTGATCAGGGCGAACCAGAACTCGAACTCACCGAAGGCCTTGACCGCGATCAGGTTGATCGAGCCCATGCTCACCAGGGCCGCCAGGGCCCAGATCCAGCGCGGCACATCGGGGAACCAGATCCCCATGTACACCGCCACTGCGGTGATTTCCGCAACACAGGTCACCAGCCACAGGAACCAGTAGTTCCAGCCGGTGAGAAAGCCCGCCAGCGGGCCCAGGTAGTCTTGTGCGTAACGGCTGAAGGAACCGGCGACCGGGTTATGCACCGCCATCTCGCCGAGGGCGCGCATGATCACCAGGATCGCCAGGCCGCCAATGATGTAGGACAGCATGATGGCCGGGCCGGCCATTTCGATGGCCTTGGCCGAGCCGAGGAACAGGCCGACACCGATACAGGCGCCGAGGGCCATCAAGCGAATATGCCGTTCGCCGAGTTCGCGTTTCAGCGGGCCGCCCTGAGCGGTCTCGCCGTGGGGCAGTTGGTTGCCAACTGGCATAGAGATACAACCTCATTTTGTTATTGGATATGAACCACCGAGCCTTCGAAGCGCCAGCGGATAGCCGAAGCTTGCTCGACCGCACCGGCCTTGTGGGACGGAGCGTCTGGTAGGACAAGACCTGCCAGATCAGCGGGGTGCGCAGTATAAAAAGCTCCCGACAGGGCTTTTCACTCTATAAGTTGCAATATTCAGAGAGAAATCTCGGCAAATACCGCTTTCACGGAGAAGCATTACCTGCTTTTTGCCCTGAAACCTCACTCGGAAAGGGCCGGGAGTATTGCACAGGCCTGGTGCATCGTCATGCCCCTACCTAGGGCGTATTTACCTGGGAAAAGGCTCTACCCTGTGGCGAGGGAGCTTGCTCCCTTGCCACAGAAGCGGGGCCGGGTCGTTTTCACATTTTCTTCACCGACGCCCACCACCGACTAAGCTTCAGGCAAGTCCGATCAATCTGCGTGAATGGATCAATCGACTATGGGCGCTCTGTGGCAGACCGATTCGCATAAGAACGCAGTGCCAAGCCACAGCGAGGACGAAACGCCTTTACCGAAACGCCGCAAACCCCGCCGTTATGCCTGGCGCCTGTTCTGGCTGTTGCTGCTGATCGCCCTGATTGCCCTTGGCTTTGCGGCTGCCCGGGAGATGCGCACCTCGAAACTCCAGGCCCGGGAATTCAGCCGGCTGGCCGCTGACCTGAGCTACTCCCTGGAGCCCGGCCCCAGTGATGCCGTGCTCTATCCCGGTGCCGGGCCGTTCGACCGGCGCCTGGGCTACAGCGCCCTGGGGGAGTTCCTGCCACGCTTGCTCAAGCGCGGTTACCTGATCGACGCCCAGACGCGTTTCTCCCCGGCACTGATGGACTACAGCAAAAGCGGATTTTTCGTGCCCTACACCGAAAAGATCCAGGCTGGCCTGTCCATTACCGACTGCCGCGCCGCGCCCCTGTACCAGTTCAATTACCCGCAACAGCTGTATGAGAGCTTTGCCAGCATTCCGCCGCTGGTGGTGCACAGCCTGCTGTTCATCGAGAACCGCGATCTGCTGGCCCCCAAGCCGGCCGAGGCCAACCCGGCGGTGGACTGGCCGCGCTTTGCCAAGGCCGCCTGGTCGCAGATCGCCCGGCTCTTGCACCTGCCGGGGCAGAGCGCCGGGGGTAGCACCCTGGCCACCCAGTTGGAAAAATACCGCCATTCGCCGGATGGCCTGACGGTATCCGGGGGCGAGAAGATCCGGCAGATGGTTTCCGCCAGCGTGCGGGCCTATCAGGACGGCCCACAGACCCTGGAGGCCCGCAAACGCATCGTGCGCGACTACCTCAACAGCGTGCCGCTGTCCGCAGTGCCCGGCCACGGCGAAGTACACGGCATGGCCGAGGGGCTGCGGGTCTGGTATGGCGCTGACTTCGACAAGGTCAACCAGGTGCTCGGCAGCACCGCCATGGACTCGAAAAGCCTCGCCGCACGAGGGCTGGCCCTGCGCCAGGTGCTGTCACTGATGATTGCCCAGCGCCGTCCCTCCCATTACCTGGCCAAGGGGCGCGCAGAACTGGCGGATCTGACGGACAGCCATATCCGCCTGCTGGCACAGAACAACGTCATCGACCCGGCGCTGAGCAGCGCCGCCCTGGCCAGCCAGGTGACCTACCGGGACTGGCAGCAGCAGCCGACCATTCAGCCGATCGAGACCAACAAGGGCATCAGCGTCGCCCGCAGCCGCCTCGCCGCCCTGCTCAACCGGCCACTGTATGACCTGGACCGCCTCGACCTCTCGGCCACCAGCACCTTGCAGAGCGACCTGCAGCGCCAGGCCACCGAATACCTCAAGCACCTTGCGGACCCGGCCTTCGCCGCGCAGATTGGTGTGCTAGGCGAACGCCTGCTGACCCCCACCAGCACCACCCAGGTGCGCTACAGCTTCACCCTGTTCGAACTGACCCCCGACGGCTCGCGGGTGCGGGTGCAGACCGACAGCACCGACCAGCCTTTCGACATCAACGAAGGCAGCAAGCTGGAACTGGGCTCCACCGCCAAGCTGCGGGTGCTGACCACCTACCTGCAGATCATTTCCGAGCTGCACGACAAGTACGCCACGCAAACACCCGCGCAGTTGAAAAAGATCCCGGTGAACGAGCAGGACCGCCTGAGCCGCTGGGCCCTCGACTACCTGATGCAGAACAGCGACCGCAGCCTGCCGAAGATGCTCGACGCCGCCCTGGACCGCACCTACTCCGCCAGCCCCGGCGAGGCCTTCTTCACCGGTGGCGGGGTGCATCACTTCCACAACTTTCGCAACGAAGACAACGGCCGCAGCCCGACCCTGCGCGATGCCCTGCGCGAATCCATCAACCTGCCGTTCATCCGCCTGATGCGCGACCTGGTGCGCTACAGCACTTATGGCGGCGACAGCAGCAGCGCCGAATTGCTCAAGGACGACCAGAACCCGCGGCGCCAGGAGTACCTGGCACGCTTTGCCGACCGTGAGGGCACCTCGTTCCTGCTGCGTTTCTGGAAGAAGTACCGCAACAAGGACACCCAGTCGCGCCTGGAAACCTTCCTCGACAGCATGCACCCCACGGCAATCCGCCTCGCCGCCGTGCACCGCTACCTGCTGCCGGACGCCAGCCAGGAGAGCTTCAACCGCTTCGTCCGGGCCCACATGAAGAGCGCCAAGGTCAGCGAGAAGCTCACCGACGAGCGCCTGGACAAGCTCTACGCCAGCTACGGCCCCGGCGCCTATGACCTGCCGGACCAGGGCTACATCGCCAAGGTCCACCCCCTGGACCTCTGGCTGCTGGGCTACCTGATGAACAACCCGGAGGCGAACTTCACCCAGATCGTCAAGGCCAGCGAGTTCGAGCGCCAGGAGGTCTACAGCTGGCTGTTCAAGAGCCGCCATCGCAGTGCCCGCGACAGCCGTATCCGCACCATGCTGGAGATCGAGGCCTTCCTCGATATCCACCAGCGCTGGCAGAGCGTCGGCTATCCGTTCGACCACCTGGTACCGTCCCTGGCCACTGCTATCGGCAGCTCCGGCGACCGCCCCGCGGCGTTGGCGGAACTGGTGGGCACCATCCTCAACGACGGCGTGCGCCTGCCAACCTTGCGCATCGACAGCCTGCACTTCGCCGCCGGCACGCCCTATGAAACCCGCCTGCTCAACGACCCGGACAAGGGCAAGCGGGTGATGCCCTCGGAGGTGGCCACGGCGCTGCGCGGGGCCTTGTCGCAGGTGGTGGATGCCGGCACCGCGAAACGGGTGTCCGGCAGCTTCAAGCTGGCCGATGGCACGCCATTGGCCATGGGCGGCAAGACCGGTACCGGCGACAACCGCATCGAAGCCATTGGCGCCGGCGGGCGGGTGTTGAGCTCCAAATCCATCAACCGCACCGCAACCTTCGTGTTCTACATCGGTGACCACCATTTCGGCACCCTTACCGCCTACGTGCCGGGGGCCTCGGCCCAGGCCTTCAGATTCACCTCGGCCTTGCCGGTGCAGGTGCTCAAGGGCATGGCGCCGATCCTCATGCCCTACCTGCAACCGGGCAGTGGCACCCAATGCCTGGGCAGCGTGGCACAACGCTGAATCACGACAGGCAGCCCCCTCTCTCTCCGACAAACGGCAGCTTTGCCGCAGGCAGAAGTGCTTGCGTCGCCCTTAAGATATATCTTAAGTTATGTCTAAATCGAAACGGAGAAAGAGAAAATGAGAGAGCACCACCACCCTCCCCATCGCGAGCACGGGGACAGCCATGAGATCTTCGAACGCCGCCCGGGCCGCGAACGCGGTGGCCGCGGGCCCCGGGTATTCGCCCCCGGCGACCTGAAACTGCTGCTGTTGGCGCTGATCGCCGAGCAGCCCTGCCACGGCTACGACCTGATCCGCCAGATCGAAAGCATGTTCGACGGCGCCTACAGCCCCAGCCCCGGGGTGATCTACCCGACCCTGACCTTTCTCGAAGAAAGCGAAATGATCCAGGGCGATGCCGAAGGCGGCAAAAAGCGCTACAGCGTGACCGACGCCGGACGTCTGTCCCTGCAGGAGCAAGCCATCGCCCTGGACGGCGTGCGCATGCGTATCGAAGTCAGCAAGCGTTCCCTGCGCGGACATGATCGCCCCGCTGAAATCCACGAGGCGGTGCACAACCTGCGCCACGCCCTGCAAATGCACCATGGCCGCTGGAGCCCGGAAGAAATCCTTCGGGTGCGCGACCTGCTGAACAACACCGCCAAGGCCATTGTCGATGGTCCTGTGAGCCACCCCGCCCCGGAGAAAAGCCAATGACTGCCAGCCCAGAACTGTCCATCCATCGGGTCATGCACGAGATCAAGCGCCGCCGCCTGGAGGTGCTGCGCGTGGTCGACCTGACCCCGCGCATGCGCCGCATCACCCTGGGCGGCCCTGAGCTGGCCGGGTTCATCAGCCTGGGCAGCGACGACCATGTGAAGCTGCTGTTCCCGCAGAACGCCGAACAGCAAGCCGCCCTGGAAACCCTGGTACTGGGCCCGGGCAAGGACAGCGGCCCGATGCCCGCCATGCGCGACTACACCCCGCGCCGCTACGACCTGGAGTTGGGCGAGCTGGACATCGACTTCGTGCTCCACGGCGACGGCCCCGCCTCCACCTGGGCCGAACAGGCCGCACCGGGCCAGTTCCTGCACATTGGCGGGCCACGGGGCTCGATGGTGGTGCCGGATATCTTCGACAGCTACCTGCTGATCGGCGATGAAACCGCGCTGCCGGCCATTGCCCGTCGCCTGGAAGAACTGCCGGCCGGGCGCCAGGTGCTGGCGGTGATCGAGGTGCAGAACGCCGCCGAACGCCAGGCTCTGGACAGCGCCGCCCAGGTGCAGGTGATCTGGGTTGAACGGGACGCAGGCGGGCAGGACCTGATCAGCACGGTGCGCCAGTTGCAGGTGCCGAAAGGCAAGCTGTATGCCTGGGTAGCCACCGAGAGCAAGGTGTCGCGCCAGGTGCGTCGAGTGCTGCTGGATGAGCACCAGCTCAACGACGAATTCGTCAAGGCCGCCGGTTACTGGCGCCTGGACAGCAGCGAAGAAGAATAATCGCGCATCAGGGTAGGAACTGGCTTGCCAGCGAAGGCGGTCCCAAGGGCCCCCTCGCTGGCAAGCCGGCTCCTACGGGGCCCGGGACCGGAGTTTACCCAGCCAGCGGTCCAGCCCCAGCAACAGCAGGGATACCAGGACGAACCCCGCCAATATCCCGAGGGCATTGAGCAGCACCCGGGGGTAGCCCAGCCTGTCCACGGAGATGAAGGGATAGGGGTACAGCCCAAGCAAGTGCCCGCGCAGCAACAGGTAGGCGAAATACACAATCGGGTAGAGCGTCCACCACCCGATGTGCCTCATCCGCAGCCCGCCCTTGGGCACGCAACACCACCAATAGACCAGGAACAGCAGCGGCATCACGTCATGCAGCAACTCGTCCGCCAGCCATTGCCAACCCTGGGGATGCCAGAGGTGGCGCAACAGCAGGCTGTAGGCCAGCCCCACCAGCAGAATGCTCGCCGCCACGGCGCCGCTGACCCAGGGCTGGAGCATGAACGCCTGCCCCTTGGAAACCCGCAGGTTGAGGGCGCAGGTCAGCACGCTGGCCACCAGGGTATTGCTGAGCACGGTGAAGAAACTGAAGAAGTTCACCAGCCCGCCCAGCAGGCTGGCGCCACTGTCCCAGCGCAACAGCAGGATCAGGTACAGCTGGACGGTCAGCCCGAACCAGCCAAGGATCGCCGCCACGGCAATCAGGCCACGCCGAGTGCACAGCCCCGGCAGCGAGAAGCCAGCCATAGGGCTCCTTAAAGCGGGCGCTTGGTGCGTTGCAACTTCACATAGAGTTTCTCGACCTTCTCCCTCGCCCAGGGCGTCTTGCGCAGGAAGGTCAGGCTCGACTTGATGCTCGGGTCGCTCTTGAAGCAGCGGATATCAATGCGTTCAGCCAGCCCCGACCACTCGTAGTGTTCCACCAGCGCCTTGAGGATCTGTTCCAGGGTCACGCCATGCAGCGGGTCGGTGTGGGTGTCGGTCATGCCAGGCCTTTGCGGGAAGAAAATGAGGAAAGCCGCGCACCTTAGCCGAGGGCTTGGCCCCGCGCCAGCACGCTTGAGTAACTGTAGTCGCAGCCCGCCACCGAGGCGATCGGGCATGAACGGCGAAAAGTTCCTGGCTTTTCGAAATAAAAGAGATGTTATATTGTATCAATCAATAACAACTCACCCGTATTTTGGGCACCCCCGTGTCCCGCCTGCTCACTGACTCAAAGCGCCTAGCGCTCTGTTCGCCAAGGAATGACCGATGTCCCGCTCAACTCCCCGCCCTTCTCGCTCCCTGCTCTGGCGCCTGTCGCCACTGTCCGCCGCGCTGCTGATCGCCTCCCAGGCCCATGCCGTGGAATTGCCCCAGCAGGTCATCACCGCCAACCCCCTGGGCAGCACCGAACTGGCCGCCCCAAGCACTGTGCTGGAAGGCGACCAACTGACCCTGGAACAAAAAGGCAGCCTCGGTGAAACCCTGAACAAACAGCCGGGCGTGTCTTCATCCTACTTCGGGCCGGGGGCCAGCCGGCCGATCATTCGCGGCCTGGATGGCGACCGGATTCGCATTCTGCAGAACGGCGTCGGGGCCCTCGACGCCTCGTCGCTGTCCTACGACCATGCGGTGCCCCTGGACCCGGTTAACGTCGAGCGCATCGAGATCGTCCGCGGCCCGGCGGCCCTGCTGTACGGCGGTAACGCCATTGGCGGGGTGGTCAACAGCTTCGACAATCGGATTCCCACCGAGGCCATCGAGGGCATCCACGGGGCGGGCGAGTTGCGCTACGGCGGCGCCGACACCACCCGCAGCAGCGCCGGCAAGCTGGAAGCCGGCGATGGCACCTTTGCCCTGCACCTGGATGCCAACTCGCGGCAGTTCAATGACCTGAAGATTCCCGGCTACGCCCGCAGCCGTCACGCTGCGGCCAGTGAAGACGGGGATGGCAAGAAAGGCCGCCTGGGCAACAGCGACGGTCGCCAGGACGGCGGTGCCATCGGCGGTTCCTACACCTGGGACGACGGCTATGCCGGCCTGTCCTACAGCAACTACGACTCCAACTACGGCTCCCCCGCCGAAGAAGACGTGCGCATCCGCATGAAGCAGGACCACTACGCCTTCGCTTCGGAACTGCGCAACCTCCAGGGCCCGTTCAGCTCGCTCAAGTTCAACGCCGGCTACACCGACTACGAACACCGCGAGATCGAGGGCGGTGAAACCGGCACCACCTTCAAGAACAAGGGCTACGAGGCCCGTGTCGAGGCCCGGCACCAGCCGCTGGGCCCGCTCGAAGGGGTGATCGGTGCACAGGTCAACCGCAACGAATTCTCCGCCCTGGGCGAAGAAGCCTTCGTGCCACAGACCGATACCAACAGCGGCGCGCTGTTCATCCTCGAAGAACTGCAAGCCACCGAACGCCTGCGGCTCAGCCTCGGCGGGCGCCTGGAACACACCACCGTGGACCCGGACAGCAAGGGCAACGCACGCTTCGCCCAGGCCGACAAGTCCAGCAGCTTCACCGCCGGCAGCCTGTCCTCGGGGGCGGTCTACACCCTGACCCCGGTCTGGTCCCTGGCCGCGACCCTGGGCTACACCGAGCGCGCCCCGACCTTCTACGAGCTGTATGCCAACGGCGCCCACGTCGCCACCGGCACCTATGAAGTGGGCAGCGCCAAGCTATCGAAGGAAAAAGCCGTGTCCAGCGACCTGGCCCTACGCTTCGACAACGGCATCCACAAAGGCAGCGTCGGCGTGTTCTACAGCCACTTCTCCAACTACATCGGCCTGCTGGGCACGGGGCGCACCCTCAACGATGAAGGCGAAGAAGATGCGACAGGCATCCCGGAATACGCCTACAGCGGAGTGCGGGCACGCTTCAGTGGGATCGAGGCCCAGGATCGCTGGACCCTGGGGGAAAACGCCTACGGCAAGTTCGCCCTGGAACTGTCCGGCGACTACACCCGGGCCAAGAACCTGGATAACGGCCAGGACCTGCCCCGCATCGCTCCATTGCGCCTGAACAGTGGCCTGCTGTGGGAACTGGACCGCTGGCAGGCACGCCTGGATGTACAACATGCCGCCAGCCAGGGCCGGGTGCCGGACAACGAAAGCGGCACCGATGGCTACACCACCTTTGGCGCCAGTGCCGGTTATCGCTTCGATATCGGACATAGCCAGTGGCTGGCCTTCGTCAAGGGCGAGAACCTGACCAACCAGACCGTGCGCTATGCCAGCTCGATCCTGCGGGATATCGCGCCGGCCGCCGGGCGCAGTGTGGAAGTGGGGTTGCGTACTACCTTTTAGGGCCCTGTTCGCCGGCAAGCCGGCTCCTACACGGCCCCGTAGGAGCCGGCTTGCCGGCCAAGGGTTTAGCGGTAACGCCGCGGGTCAGCCTCGATCAGGCTGGCCAGCTGGGTCAGGGCAAAGCGCAACTCGTCCTGGGTGGTGGGCGACATCAATACCACCCGCACACAACGGGAGCTGGCACCGCGTTCCACCTGGAACTGGCTGCCGCTCATCACCAGCACGCCATTGGCTCGGGCCAGGGTGGCGAACTCATCGCCCGTCCAGGGCTCCGGCAAGGTCAGCCACAGGTGATAGCTGTGGGGCTGGGTCCGGATCTCCAGGCCGGCAAACACGTCCCGGGCAATCGCCTGGCGCGCTGCCGCTTCATTGCGCTGGGTCTGTACCAGCTTGCGGTCCAAGCCTTCGACAATCACATTGCTGGCCAATTGCGCGGTCAGCGGCGACGGCATCCACACGCTGCTACGGACCATGGAACTCAGCCGCGACAGCAGCTTTGGCGGGCTGTAGAGGTAACCCACGCGCAACGCCGGCATGATCGCCTTGGACAGGCTGGTGAGGTACACCGAACGCTGCGGCGCATAGCTCGACAGCGGCTTGATCGACGGATCGGTGGCGAGAAAGCCGTAGATATCGTCGTCGATGATCAGGAAGTCGAACTCTTCGGCGATTGCCGCAATTTGCGCCCGACGCCTTGGCGACATGATCGCCGTGGTGGGGTTCTGGCAACTGGCGACGCACACCAGCAGCGCCGGTTTTTCCCGCAGGCACTGCTCGCGCAGGGCCTCGGGGAGTATTCCCTCTTCATCCATGGCCACGCCCCGCAGGCGCCGCTCCAGGCCGTGGGCCACGGAGATGATGCCCGGATAGCAGAGCGACTCGCAAAGCACCAGGTCGCCGGCGTTGCTCAGGGCGCTGATGGCCACCATCAGCCCGTGCTGGGCACCGGAGGTAATGACCACCTGCTGCCAGTTGGCCTCGGGCAAGGAATGCCGCAACCACTGCGCCCCGGCCTCGCGATGAGCCGGGTGGCCTCCATCGGGGGCGTAGTCCAGCGCCCGGCCGAAGTCACTGCTGCGGGCCATGCCCACCAGGGCGCCACGCAACCAGTACTCCAGGGTTTCGCTGTAGGGCTTGATGATCGACAGGTCCAGGGCTTCGGCCTGCCCCAGGGACAGGGACGGAGCGCTGGAACCTTCGGGCAACACCAGCGGCGGCTGCGCCAGCACGTAAGTGCCGCGGCCGACTTCGCCCTGCACCAACCCACGCCGCTGAGCTTCGCTGTAGGCGCGGCTGATGGTGCCAGGGGTGACATTCAGGGTTACCGCCAGCTCGCGCAGGGTCGGCAAGCGGTCACCATCATTCAACAAACCGCTGCCGATATCCCGCGCCAGGGCGTCGGCGATGGACAGGTAGACCGGTTGATTGAACTCGCTTAACTGGGGAACCCACATGGAGGCTGATGACCATCGGCTGCGTTGAGGTGGACCGGAGCATATCACAGCCATGGATCGCCTCTTAACATCGACTCATTTGGAAAATTGATTCGATCTTCAAGCCAAACTGGCGACTCAAAACCGCTAAAAAGTTTTTATATTATCTATAAATTCTTATAAATCATTAACTTACCAACAAAACATAGCCAGCTTCGGTAGAGCCATCCCGAGAAACAATTGAATCGATTCAATTCATTGAAATACACTCAACCAACACCAACCCAATCGACTCAATCCCTCCCACCCATGCCCAGTCGAGATGCCATGCACAGTCTCAGCAAGGACCTGTCCCTCTCCGCCGTGATCGCCGGCCTGATCGCCGTGATCATTTCCTACGCCGGCCCCTTGATCATCGTGTTCCAGGCCGCCCGCGAAGCCCATCTGCCCAGCGACCAGGTGTCATCGTGGATCTGGGCCATCTCCATCGGCAGCGGCCTCACCGGCCTGCTGCTGAGCTGGCGCCTGAAAGTGCCAGTGATCACCGCCTGGTCCACCCCCGGCGCGGCGCTGCTGGTGTCGATGCTGCCCACGGTGTCGCTGCCCCAGGCCATCGGCGCCTACATCGTGGCCTCATTGCTCATCGCGCTGGTCGGGCTTTCCGGGGCCTTCGACAAGCTCATGAGCCGCCTGCCCAAGGCGATTGCCGCCGCCATGCTGGCGGGCATCCTGTTCCGCTTCGGCGCCGGCCTGTTCACTTCGGTCAGCCTGCAACCGGCCCTGGTGCTGGCGATGATCGCCGCCTACCTGCTGGGCAAGCGCCTGTCACCCCGCTACGCGATCCTCGCGGTGCTGCTGGTGGGCTGCGCGATGGCCGCAGGCCTGGGCGAACTCAATGGCGGTGCCATCACCCTGGCGGTGGCCCAGCCGATCTTCATCGCTCCCGAGTGGAGCTGGCACGCCATCATCAACATCGGCCTGCCCCTGGCCCTGGTCACCCTGACCGGGCAATACGTGCCGGGCATGGCGGTGATGCGCAGCGCCGGCTACAACACCCCGGCCCGCTCGATCATTTCCTGGACAGCCATCACCTCGGCACTGCTGGCGCCGTTCGGCTCCCACGGGATCAACCTGGCGGCCATCACCGCTGCCATCTGCACCGGCCGCGAAGCCCATGAAGACAAGGACAAGCGCTACATCGCCGGGATCGCCTGCGGCCTGTTCTACATCCTCATGGGGATTTTCGGCGCGACCCTGGCCTCGGTGTTCGCCGCCCTACCCAAGGAACTGATTGCGGCACTGGCCGGCCTGGCCCTGTTCGGCGCCATCAGCGCCGGGTTGAGCGGCGCCATGGCCGACGAAAAACAGCGTGAAGCGGCGCTGATCACCTTCCTGGTCACGGCATCGGGCATGAGCTTCCTGGGCCTGGCCGCCGCGTTCTGGGGGTTGATCTTCGGCCTGGTGGCGCACTTTGCTCTGAGCCACACCCGGCACAAACCCAGCCTCGCCCAGGCCAGCGCCCCACGCTGAGCAGAGCCCGGGCCGGGAACTGTTACCGATTGCGAAACTGTTCATGTCAATAAAAGCGCTTTCTCTCCCGGAGACGGCGCTTTATCCTTAGCCCCCTAATAAAGCTGAACCGTTTCATCTTTCCCTTTGAAATCAGTGGCCTGCCGTTCTCGATCAACCTGCATCGATGCTACGCGCCATGCCCTTGCTTCTGCCTATTCCTAGAAAAAGACCTTATCCGAATGCCTATGCCCACTTTTCAGCGTTTAAAAGACAGCGCTGTCCTGACTTCCGTCGCCCTGCCCAAGAGCCTGAGCCTACTCGGCGCCCTTGGATTTGCCGCCTGCGCCCAGGCCGCACCGGCCTTCGACAGTGACTCACCGTGGATGCTCGGCGACTGGAATGGCACCCGCACGGAACTGGCCAACAAAGGCTACGACTTCAAGATCGACTACGTCGGCGAGATGGGCGCCAACCTGCACGGTGGCTACGACCACGACCGCACCGCGCGCTACAGCGACCAGTTTGCCTTCGGCAGCCACCTGGACCTGCAGAAGATCCTCGGCTGGGACGACGCCGAATTCCAACTGACGGTGACCAAGCGCGACGGCGACAACATCAGCAACGACCGGATCAACGACCCGCGGGTCGGCGGCTTCACCTCGGCCCAGGAAGTCTGGGGCCGCGGCCAGACCTGGCGCCTGACGCAAATGTGGTACCAGCAGAAATTCTTCGACCAGAAGCTCGACATCAAGGCCGGCCGCTTCGGCCAGGGCGAAGACTTCAACAGCTTTCCCTGCGACTTCCAGAACCTGGCGTTCTGCGGCTCCCAGGTGGGTAACTGGGCCGGCAGCGTCTGGTACAACTGGCCGGTCAGCCAGTGGGCCCTGCGGGTCAAATACCACCTGAACGCCGAGCTCTACGCGCAGATCGGTGCCTATGAGCAGAACCCCTCGAACCTCGATCGCGACAACGGCTTCAAGCTCAGCGGCAGCGGCACCCAGGGCACACTGTTGCCAGTGGAACTGGTGTGGACACCCAAACTCAACGGCCTGGCCGGTGAGTACCGCGCCGGCTATTACTACAGCAGCGCCAAGGCCAGCGACGTCTACAAGGATGGCAATGGCCAGCCTGCAGCCCTGACCGGCGAGGCCTACCGCAGCAGCTCCAGCAAGCACGGCCTGTGGCTGGGCGCGCAACAGCAGGTCACCAGCCAGGCCAGCGACCACTCCCGCGGCCTGAGCCTGTTCGCCAACGTCACCGCCCACGACAAGAAGACCAACGCCATCGACAACTATGTCCAGGCGGGCCTGGTCTACAAGGGGCTGTTCGATGCCCGGGCCAAGGATGACATCGGCTTTGCCCTGGCCCGGGTCCATGTCAACCCGGCGTACCGCAAGAACGCCCAGGCCAGCAACCAGGCCCGGGCGCTCTACGACTACGACAACCCGAGCTACCTGCCGCCCCAGGACACCGAATACAGCGCCGAGCTGTACTACGGCGTGCACCTGGCCAACTGGCTGACCGTGCGCCCCAACCTGCAATACATCCGCCACCCCGGCGGCGTAAGCCGGGTGGACGACGCCCTGATCGGCGGGATCAAGATCCAGAGTTCGTTCTAAGGCCGACAGGCACACAACGACGCCATTCACAGTTTTCAGCTGAACCAAGCCCGCGCCTGATCGTCATCTACAGTGAACATGCGCGGGAACACTCTAAACGTCACGGAGAACCACACTATGAGCACTGAGGGTGCTTCAAGTCCGAGCCGCTTGCTGCCAAGCCTGCTCGGGATCTTGCTGCTGCTAATGGGCCTGGCCTTGCTGGCCGGGGGGATCAAGCTGAGCATGCTCGGCGGCTCGCTGTACTACGTTTTGGCCGGTATCGGCCTGACGTTGACCGGCCTCTTGCTGCTGGCCGGTAAACGCGCGGCGCTGGGCCTGTACGCCCTGGTACTGTTCGCCAGTACCGTCTGGTCGCTATGGGAAATCGGCCTGGACTGGTGGCAACTGGTGCCACGCCTGTCGCTGTGGTTCGCCCTCGGCGTGGTCCTGCTGCTGCCCTGGTTCCGTCGCCCGCTGCTGCGCGATGGCCCGGCCCCGCTGGGCACCGCTGCCCTGAGCGTGGCCGTGGTCCTGGCCGGTGGCGCCGCCATTGGCAGCCAGTTCACTAACCCTGGGGAAATCTCCGGTGACCTGGGCCGCGACACCGCGGACATGACCAGCACCGCGCCGGCCATCCCCGACGGTGAATGGCAGGCCTACGGCCGCACCGAGTTCGGCGATCGCTACTCGCCGCTGAAGCAGATCACCCCGGCCAACATCGGCAAGCTGCAGGAAGCCTGGCGCATCCGCACCGGCGACATGCCGACCGACAAGGACCCGGTGGAAATCACCAACCAGAACACCCCGCTGAAGGTCAACGGCAAGCTCTATGCCTGCACCGCCCACAGCAAGGTGCTGGCCCTGGACCCGGATACCGGCAAGGAAATCTGGCGCTTCGATCCGCAGATCCAGGGCCCCAACGGCGACGACTTCCGTGGCTGGGCACACATGACCTGCCGTGGCGTGTCGTACTACGACGAAGCCAACTTCAAGAACGCCGACGCCATCAGCCAGCCGGCCACCCTGTCCCCCGCGGGCCAGGCCATCGCCACCAGCTGCCCGCGTCGCCTGTTCCTGCCTACCGCCGATGCGCGCCTGATCGCCATCAACGCCGACACCGGCAAGGTCTGTGAAGACTTCGGCACCAAGGGCGCCGTGGACCTGAAGGCCGGTATCGGCCCATTCACCCCGGGCGGCTACTACTCCACCTCCCCGGCGGCCATCACCCGTAACCTGGTGATCATTGGCGGCCACGTGACCGACAACGAGTCGACCAACGAGCCGTCCGGCGTGATCCGCGCCTTCGACGTGCACGACGGCCACCTGGTGTGGAACTGGGACTCGGGCAACCCGGACGAGACCACTCCGCTGCCGGAAGGCAAGACCTATACCCGCAACTCGCCGAACATGTGGTCCCTGGCCAGCGTCGACGAGAAACTGGGCATGGTCTACCTGCCACTGGGCAACCAGATGCCTGACCAGTGGGGCGGCAACCGCACCGCAGGCGCCGAGAAATTCAGCGCCGGCACCGTGGCCCTGGACATCGACACCGGCAAGCTGCGCTGGAACTACCAGTTCACCCACCACGACCTGTGGGACATGGACGTGGGCAGCCAGCCGACTCTGCTGGACATGAAGACCGCGGACGGCGTCAAGCCGGCGCTGATCCAGCCGACCAAGCAAGGCAGCCTGTACGTACTGGACCGTCGCGACGGCACCCCGATCGTGCCGATCCGTGAAGTACCGGCCCCGACCGGCGCAGTCGAAGGCGACCACACCGCACCGACCCAGGCCCGTTCGGACCTGAACCTGCTGCCGCCGCCACTGGACGAGAAAGCCATGTGGGGTGCCACGCCGTTCGACCAGATGCTGTGCCGCATCCAGTTCAAGGAACTGCGCTATGAAGGTCAGTACACCCCGCCATCGGTGCAGGGCAGCCTGATCTACCCGGGCAACGTCGGCGTGTTCAACTGGGGCAGCGTCTCGCTGGACCCGGTCCGTCAATTGCTGTTCACCAGCCCGAACTACATGGCCTTCGTTTCCAAGCTGGTGCCGCGTGCCGAAGTGGCCGCCGGGAGCAAGCGCGAAAGCGAGACCTCGGGCGTGCAACCCAACACCGGCGCGCCTTACGCGGTGATCATGCATCCGTTCATGTCGCCGCTCGGCGTACCTTGCCAGGCTCCGGCCTGGGGCTACGTGGCCGGTATCGACCTGACCACCAACAAGGTGGTGTGGAAGCACAAGAACGGCACCAGCCGTGACAGCTCGCCAATCCCGATCGGCCTGCCGATGGGCGTGCCGAGCATGGGCGGCTCCATGGTTACCGGTGGTGGCGTGGGCTTCCTCAGCGGCACCCTGGACCAGTACATCCGCGCCTATGACGTGAAGAACGGCAAGGAGCTGTGGAAGTCCCGCCTGCCAGCGGGTGGCCAGGCCACGCCGATGAGCTACACCGGCAAGGATGGCAAGCAGTACGTGCTGGTGGTCGTGGGCGGCCACGGCTCCCTGGGCACCAAGATGGGCGACTACATCATTGCCTACAAACTGTCGGAATAAGCTTTACCGGCAGGCGTGAAAAAGGCGGCTACCTTCTGGTAGCCGCCTTTTTTTGTGCCGTTCGCCCTCTGCGTAGGAGCTGGCTTGCCAGCGAAGGCGCGGGCCCGGGCGCTGCATGGCTTGCGGGCCTCTTCGCCGGCAAGCCGGCTCCTACAAGGGGCTTGTCATTCCATCTTGCTCGACCGGCAGCCCTTCAAAGGACGGTCACCGAAAATTCCTACAACTCACGTCCCATCGCATCACCTTGCCCCTCAAGGGCTCTGCCCTTAAGGTCTGGGGGTCATTGAAAACTCAGTGACAGGGGTGTGGAAGCCCCCCCATATCGTCAGGCGCGCAAAGCACCAGCAAATGCCTGACCTGTTTGTAGCCTGCACTTTGGACAAAGCCGTGGAGCAATACATGCCCCTCACCAGCAACGACTACAACATCCCCGCCCTGCTGGTGGACACCCAGGCCCCGCTGGACGCTCTCCACGAAGCCGCCGCACACCGCATCCGCGCGGCCACCCAGTTGCTGGAGAACATCGCCAGCCACGACAACCTGCAGAGCAACCCGGCCCTGCTCCAGGACTTCGCCCAGCTGTGCGTCATCCCCCTGCGCGATGGCTGCGACCTGCTGGACGTACTGGGCCGACGCCTGCAGGAACAACTGCTGACCTGACCCCGGCTCCAGGACCGGCGGCGCCTCGCCGGCCCTCTCAAGCGGCCCTGTTCGCCTGCCCAGCAGTCCCGTAATTGCAAAGCGACATTAGCCCATTTGTGCTAATCGACCCTCCCCCAACCCGGGGCTATAGTGCCGGGCAACCATCTGATCTCTCCACCGTTGCCAGCCTGCGGTGTCGGGAGCGGCTGCGCCGTTGAAAACACAACAACACCAAGGAAGATTCATCATGAAACTCCAGTCCAGCCTCCGCCCCGTTGCCCTGCTCAGCCTCCTGGCACTCGCCCTGGGCGGTTGCGCCATCGCCAAACCGAGCAACGACGACCTCAAGAACCGCGCCCAGATCACCCTTGGCAAGCCGGTTTCCACGGTTTCCAACGTGCGCAGCGACGCGTCCCAGACCTACTTCACCGCCAGCACCAGTGCCGGCGAATACAATTGCGTACTGCCCAGCGGCGGCATGGTCGCCTTCGCCACCATGGGTGGAGCAGTAGCGCTGCCGGCCGAGTGCAGCAAGCAATAAACCGCTAGCCCCTGGCCAACCAGGTTCGCCGCGACGGGCTGCACCGGTGTAGCAGCGGGACAGCGTCGGGCGAGCACCACTCCCTCCTGAAAAGGTCCTGAGTTGATGAAACCCCGTCTCTTCATGGTGACAGGCCTGGCCCTGCTCGCCTGTACCCTGATTGCCTGCGCGCCGCGCCAAGGGCGAACCCTGGACGAATACCCGCCAGTCAAGATTCCCACCGTGCAGTACCCCGACGAGCCCTTCGACACCCAGGCCGCGCGCGCCGCGCTGCAACCCGGCACCGCAACGCTCACCGGCAAGTTCTGTATCGTCGGCAATGACGGTATCGAAGACAGCCGCAACGTCGAGATCTATCTCTACCCGGCCACCCCGCACTTGCAGGCCTGGCACAAGTTGCGCGCGTCCCAACCCGAAGGCGCACCGGTGAGCATGGTCCCCGAGGCCCTGGCCGTGCACCGGGTGACCCGCACCGACGGCAACGGCATCTTCCAGTTCACGGGGCTGCAACCGGGCCGCTACTTCGTCCAGGGCCACGATATGGTGTACGGCACCAGCCGCTGGAACGAGTACGTGGGCACCGGCCAGAGCAACACCAACTACGGGCCGGTGACCACCCACTACTACACCGAGCGCAGTTCGATCTCTTCGTACTCGGGCATGCTGGATGACTTCGTCGAACTGGCCAGCGGCGAGAACAAGAAGCTGACCATGACCAACTACCCCCTGCTTATCCCGTGCCGGACCTGGTAACTGCCTCTGGCGCCGCAGCCCTGTGGGCAGGCACCAGCGGTGCCTCGCGCAGGGCTCGCAAGGTGCTGCGCAGTTCCACCGGCCGCACCGGCTTGGACAGGATGGCGATGTTGCGGTCGTGCAGGGCGGCGTGGATTTTCTCGATGTCGTGCCCGGTGATGATCAGCGCCGGCACTTCCCAGCCCCGCTGCTGACGGATGCTGTCGATGCATTCGATACCCGAGGCCCGGGTGCCCAGGTCATAGTCGGCGACGATAATGTCGCAATCGGTCAGCAGGTTCTCCCCGCTCGATTCGGCCTGGACCACGCAGCCCCAGCGCTCCAGCAGCGCCGAAGTGGCCAGCAGCACGTTACGGTCATCCTCCACCAGACAGACCCGCAGCCCGGTCAGCAAGCCGCTCTGCAACGCCTCGTCACGACCGTGCAAACGCTGTGGCGCGGCCAGTGACAGGCCGTGCAGGCTGACCGTGGTGCCGTGGTCGACCCGCGAACGAATCATTACCTGCAGGTCAGTCATCTGCCCCAGGCGCTTGACGATGGACAGGCCCAGGCCGACGCCTTCGACGTCCTTGTCCCGTACCTGGCGAACCCGGTAGAACTCATCGAAGATCTTCGGCAGATGCTCCTCGGCAATCCCCCGGCCCTGGTCATAGATGACAATGGCCAGGCCTTGGCCACGCCGGCGCACGCCAATCAGCACCGGCCGTTCCGCGGCGTACTTGAAGCAATTGGACAGTACGTTCTGCACCATGGTCGCCAACAGCCCCGGGTCGACCCGCACCCAATGGGCGCAGGGCCGCAGCCGCAGTTCGACACCGGCCCAGCGCGCCGCCTCGGAATTCTGGCGTACCAGGTCGCGCAACAGTTCGCCCAGGTGGACGGTTTCGTACTTGGGCTGCACTCGCCCGTTGTCCAGGGTGTAGAGGTCGAGGATCGAGCGGAACAACTGCGAGACGTTGAGCAGCGAACGATCGATGTTGTCCACCAGGCGCCGCTCATCCACCCCCAGGCTGGCTTCGCGCAGGCAGGCGGTGAACAGGCCGATGGAGTGGATCGGCTGGCGCAGGTCATGGCTGGCCTGGGCCAGGAAACGGGACTTTTCCAGGTTGGCGGCAATCGCCTCTTCCGAAGCCAGGCGGGTGCGCTTGAGCAGGATGTGGGCGTACACCGGGATCACCGTGCTGGTGATCATCAGCATCAGCACCATGTAGGGCTGGGCCTGCCAATAGGGGGTCAGCAGGTAGACCATGAACAGCGCGAACAGCGCCAGCACGGTGGCGATGGCCAGGTAGCGCGAGCCGAAACGCATGCCATTGCCCAGGTTGACCCAGACCATCACCGCATAGATCGGCAGCGCCCCCTCGCCGCCTACCACCAGGCCGTAACAGGTGCCGGTGTAGTCATAGACCATGCCCAGGATGCGCCGCGCCGGGTAGTGCCCGGGCCAACGGGCAATGGCCATGCGCAGCACGATCGAACCCAGCATGAACAGGGAAATGTAGATCATCACCGGCACGTAGGGATCCACATCCTGCCCCGGCAGGAAGCCGATCACGCCAAACCAGACCAGGGCGCATCCGGCCACGATAATCCGCAGGGTGGCCTGATCGAGTTCACTGTCTTTCTCAACTTTCATGCAATCACCTCCTTGTGCAATATGCGCTGCCGTGGTCTTTTGCCGTTCGGCAAACTGGCCCATCGGACACGACCAGCGGGCAGTTACAACGCCGTGCGCCAAGTTAGCATGCCCACAGGACTGGATGTTTCAAGGAGTTTCAAACATGACATGCCGGATTATCGTCGCCGACGACCACCCGTTGTTTCGCGAAGGCATGCTGCGCACCATCCAGCGCTTGCTGCCCGATGCCGTGCTCGAAGAGGCCGGCGACCTGGCTGCGGTAATGGCCCTGGCCGAGAGCGGCGAGGAGCCGGACTCGCTGATTCTCGACCTGCGCTTTCCCGGCCTGACCTCGGTCAGCATGATTGCCGGCCTGCGCCAGCAATTGCCGCGCACCTCGATCATCGTGGTGTCGATGGTCGACAACCAGGACCTGATCGCCGAAGTCATGGCCGCCGGGGCCGACGGTTTCATCGGTAAGAGCATCAGCCCGGACGAGATCGGCCAGGCGATTCAGGCCATCCGCGAAGGCGACGTGGTGGTCAAGTACGCGCCTTCCGGCCTGCTGCTGCCCCTGGACGCCTGCGCCGAAGTGAGCCAGCTGACCACCCGGCAACAGGAAGTCCTGCGCCTGATCGCCCAGGGCAAGACCAACAAGGAAATCGCCCGAGAGCTGGATATCTCGCCGTTCACCGTGCGCATCCACGTGTCTTCCCTGCTGCATACCCTCAAGGTGCCGTCGCGCGCCGCGGCGGCGGTGAAGTTCGCCGGCACCTGGTAAACCGGGACAATCGGGGCCGCGCTATCGGGCGGCCTGCACCAGAATGCCAAGACACGGTTGGTCAGCGCGCGCCGTTAATGCTGGGAAGCCCTGCGCAAATGAGGCAGCATCGGTTCTGGCACGCCGGTATAAACGCCATGGCATTGGGCGGCACGCCAGGAACAGCGTGCTGGCGCGACCGCCCTCGCAGGAGAAAGACATCATGAGTACGGATAAGCGTGATGAGTTGTTTGAACGGTTACACCACTGGTTCGGTGACTCGGAAGCCGCCAACTGGAACGAATACACCACCGAGCAGGTGGCCAAGGGAGTCCTCCACGCCTTTACCCCGGCGCAATGGCAACGCCTCGGCGAAACCCTGCTGTCGCGCCCCGAGTACTGGCAGCACCGCTGCGCGGTGTCCCTGGGAGAGTTGCGCAGCCCGCCGGCCATCGAGCTGCTGAAACGCCTGCTGGTGGATTCGCCCTACCTGGACGTGAGGGTCATGGCGATCTATGAACTGGACTGGTCGGAAGCGGCCATCGAGCCCCGCTATGCGCCCTGCATTCTGGAAATCATGGACAACCTCAGTGAGGAAGGCATAGAACCGGAGCTGCAAAGCCTGTTGACCAAGGCTGAGTCCGCCGCCCCCTGAGCGCGCCCCCTGGATGGCCCCTCGGCCATCCAGCTTTCAGCTCGACACCCGGGAGTTCACCAGCCAGCGCTCAAAGGCCTCGGTCGGCAACGGTCGGCTGATCAGATAGCCCTGCACCGTGTCGCAGCCCCAGCTTTCCAGCAATTTCAGGCAATGCTCATATTCCACGCCTTCGGCCACCACCTTGAGCCCCAGCTTGTGGCTCATTTCAATGGTGGAACGCACGATCACCGCATCGCCGCTGGTTTCATCCAGATTGCGGATGAACGACTGGTCGATCTTCAGTTCCTGCACCGGCAGGCGCTGCAACTGCGCCAGGGATGAATAGCCGGTACCGAAATCGTCCACCGACAGGCTGATGCCGCAGCCGCGCAAGCGTTGCAGCACGGCCAGGGCCTGCTCCGGGTCGCGCATGATGGCGCTCTCGGTGATCTCGAACACCAACTGTTCGGCTGCCACCTGATAGCCCTCAAGGTAATCGCTGACCCGTACCTCCAGGCCGTCGTCCTCCAGGTCGCTGGCCGAGATGTTCAGTGACAGACGTACGGGCAGGGCCCGGCGGTTCCACTCCGCCAGCTGGCGGATACAGGCTTCGATGACCCAGGCGGTGAGGCTGTGCATGCTGCCGGTGCGCTCGGCCAGGGGAATGAATTCCGCCGGCGAGACCACGCCGAACACCGGGTGCTGCCAGCGCAGCAGGGCTTCGGCCTGGTGCAGGTAGTCCCGGCGCAGATCGAGCTTGGGCTGGTACAACAGGAACAGCTCACCTTCGGCGGCCGCCCGGCGCAGGTCGCGGATCAGGCTGATCTGCCGCTGGTGAGCCAGGTCTCGGTCCTGCTGGTAGACCTGCAAGTAACCGGGCTTGAGCGAAGCATCATGGCGGGCGATAGCGGCGCGGCTGATCAGTTCCTCGGCGGACTTGCCGTCGGCGGGGTACACCGCCATCCCCATGCAGATCTGCCGGCGCACCTCATCGCCCTGGATCAGTTGCGGCCGGCTGAGCAGGTCATGCAGCCGGTCAGCCATGGCCATGGCCCCGTCCAGTTCGGTGTTCTCCAGCAGCAGGAGGAATTCACTGGCGGTGATCCGGGCCGCCGTATCGCCCTGGGACAATACTTCTCGCAGGCGCCGGCTGAGCTCGCCCATCATCTGGTCCAGGCCTTCTGTGCCAAAGCCTTCGTTGATCGCCCGATAGTTGTCGATGCCCAGGTAGAGCAGCACCACATTGCGCCGGGCGGCAATGGCCTTGGTCAGGCGTTCGATGGCCAGGGCCCGGTTCGGCAGCCCGGTCAGCGGATCATGCAGAGCGTTGTGGGCCAGTTGCCGTTCGCGGGTGGCAATGGCGCTCTGCATGGCGTTGAAGGCATCTGCCAGCACCCCGAACTCGTCGCTGCGCTTGATGGTTACCGGGGCCTGATAGTTACCGGCACCGATGCGCCTTGCCGCCTGGGCCAGGTCTTCCAGGGGCCGCGATACCCGCCGCGCCATCAGCAGGGCGCAGACCAGGGAGACCACCAGCGCCACCATGGCGATCCACATGAACTCCCGGTCCAGCGGGGCAAAGGCCTGCAACGCCTGCTCCAGGGGGCTTTGCAGCAAGGCCATGACCCGCGGATCGCCGGCATCCCCGGTATTGGCCAGTTGCAAGGCCTGGTTGAGGAAACGCTGGCCATGGGTCTCGCTCAACTGCGGCAGGGATTGCCACAGGGAGTCGGCCAGGACATTGATGATGGGCGACCAGAAGAACTCCGGCTGGGTGCTGAACAGCTCGCCGGGATGCTGACCATCGACCGTCAGAAACGACACTTCCAGGTTGCTCATGGAGCGCAGTTCCTGGGCAAACAGCTCATCCATGGGAAAGCCCATCACTACCCGGGCGATGGGTAGCGACTCCAGCACTTCCCCCTGGACCAGCAGATAGGGCCGGCCCTTGATTGCGACGAAGAGCATGTGGGTGTTGTGCCGCATGGCCCGGCGCAGGGCCTGGTCGTAGGGAAAGTGCTGGTCCCGGGCGATCACCGGCAGGGTGCTGGCGATGACCCGGCCCTCGGGGCTGAGCACGAACATCTCGCTGGAACGGATGCCGCCGCTATGCTGGGCCAGGGCGGCAAGGATATCCACCGGCTTGCCGCTGAGCACCGCCCGGCGAAACTCGGAATCCACCACCAGCCAGTCGACACCGTACTGCAGGTTGCGACCGCGCAAGTCCAGCAGCCGTTCGAATACCCGGGTGCCGATCTTCAGTTGCAATTGCGCCTGGCGCTCCACCGCTTGGGTAGTGGCGGTCTTGACCGCGAAATAAACCGCGGCAATCAATACCAACAGCAATAGCGCCAGCACCCCGACAATCCTTGCCTGAAAGGTTCGGCGCCACTTCATAAGGCTGCTCTCAGTCGCTCCAAGTCCCCGGCGGGCCTTGAAAAGGCCGACGCGGATAACCCCTGCCGGAAGCTGAAAAATCCCTTCTTCATACCCATCCCTCTGAGAAGCTGAATGCGCGCGTCAAATAAATGCCAGCTTCATTCCGGCATTCCGGGCAATCAGATTAATCCTCAAATTACACAAGATCACGCAATAAAACAGGTGACATCGCAGTCATTTTATTGACAACCCATGTCAAGCAGCCCCTTCAAGTGAGCTTGAATCCCTTCGCAAAAACCCCCAGGCATGCAGCAAGAACAGCCTAGACCGCGGCTATGCAACGCTTCTCTGCCAGGGCAAGAGGCGATGCAGCGGCATTTCCCACCGCTTCGGAAAAACGCTGAAACCAGTCCCCCATTGAAACCCGCGGCGACCTGCCCCATCTAAGCTGCATAGTCCATCGCGCAGGAGCCTCCATGAGCGACCAGCAAGAATTTCCCGAAGATCCACGTGACTACGTCGATCCGGAAAACACCGAACACCAGGCTGCCCATGGCACCGGCCTGGCCCTGCCCGGACAGAATCTGCCGGACAAGGTCTACATCATCCCGATTCACAATCGTCCCTTCTTTCCTGCGCAAGTATTGCCGGTCATCGTCAATGAAGAGCCCTGGGCCGAAACCCTGGAACTGGTGAGCAAATCCGAGCATCACTCCCTTGCCCTGTTTTTCATGGACACCCCGCAGGAGGACCCGCGGCACTTCGATACCTCCGCGCTGCCGGAGTACGGCACCCTGGTCAAGGTCCATCACGCCAGCCGTGAAAACGGCAAGCTGCAGTTCGTTGCCCAGGGCCTGACCCGGGTGCGCATCCGCACCTGGCTCAAGCACCATCGTCCGCCCTACCTGGTGGAGGTCGAGTACCCCCATCAGCCCAGCGAGCCCACCGACGAGGTCAAGGCCTACGGCATGGCGCTGATCAATGCGATCAAGGAGTTGCTGCCGCTCAACCCGCTGTACAGCGAAGAGCTGAAGAACTACCTCAACCGCTTCAGCCCCAACGATCCGTCGCCCCTGACCGACTTCGCCGCCGCCCTGACCTCCGCCACCGGCAACGAACTGCAGGAAGTGCTGGACTGCGTGCCCATGCTCAAGCGCATGGAAAAAGTCCTGCCGATGCTGCGCAAGGAAGTCGAAGTGGCGCGCCTGCAGAAAGAGATTTCCGCCGAGGTCAACCGCAAGATCGGCGAGCACCAGCGCGAGTTCTTCCTCAAGGAGCAGCTCAAGGTGATCCAGCAGGAGCTGGGGTTGACCAAGGATGACCGCAGCGCCGACCTGGAGCAGTTCGAACAGCGCCTGACTGGCAAAGTGCTGCCGCCCCAGGCGCAGAAACGCATCGACGAGGAAATGAACAAGCTGTCGATCCTGGAGACCGGTTCGCCGGAATATGCGGTTACCCGCAACTACCTGGAATGGGCCACCGCCGTGCCCTGGGGCGTCTTCGGCGACGACAAGCTCGACCTCAAGCACGCGCGCAAGGTGCTGGACAAGCACCACGCCGGGCTCGACGACATCAAGAACCGTATCCTCGAATTCCTCGCGGTGGGCGCCTACAAGGGCGAGATCAGCGGCTCCATCGTGCTGCTGGTAGGCCCACCCGGTGTCGGCAAGACCAGCGTCGGCAAATCCATCGCCGAATCCCTGGGGCGGCCGTTCTACCGCTTCAGCGTCGGCGGCATGCGTGATGAAGCCGAGATCAAGGGCCACCGCCGCACCTACATCGGCGCCCAGCCGGGCAAGCTGGTGCAGGCCCTCAAGGAAGTGGAGGTGATGAACCCGGTGATCATGCTCGACGAGATCGACAAGATGGGCCAGAGCTACCAGGGCGACCCGGCCTCGGCCCTCCTGGAGACCCTGGACCCGGAGCAGAACGTCGACTTCCTCGATCATTACCTGGACCTGCGCATGGACCTGTCCAAGGTCCTGTTCGTGTGCACCGCCAACACCCTGGATTCGATTCCCGGCCCGCTGCTGGACCGTATGGAAGTGATTCGCCTGTCCGGCTACATCACCGAAGAAAAACTGGCCATCGCCAAACGCCACCTGTGGCCCAAGCAGCTGGAAAAGGCCGGTGTCGCCAAGACCAGCCTGAGCATCAGCGACAGCGCCCTGCGCACGGTGATCGATGGCTACGCCCGGGAAGCCGGGGTGCGCCAGCTGGAGAAACAACTGGGCAAGCTGGTACGCAAGGCCGTGGTCAAGCTGCTGGACGAGCCGGACGCCACGATCAAGATCGCGCCCAAGGACCTGGAGGCTTCCCTGGGCATGCCGGTGTTCCGTAACGAGCAGGTCCTGAGCGGCACCGGGGTCATCACCGGCCTGGCCTGGACCAGCATGGGCGGCGCCACCCTGCCTATCGAGGCCACGCGCATTCACACCCACAACCGCGGCTTCAAGCTCACCGGGCAACTGGGGGATGTGATGAAGGAATCGGCGGAGATCGCCTACAGCTACGTCAGCTCGCACCTCAAGCAATTCGGCGGCGACAGCAAGTTCTTCGACGAAGCCTTCGTCCACCTGCACGTTCCCGAAGGCGCCACCCCCAAGGACGGCCCCAGTGCCGGGGTGACCATGGCCAGCGCCCTGCTGTCCCTGGCGCGCAACCAGCCGCCGAAGAAAGGCGTGGCCATGACCGGCGAGCTGACCCTCACCGGCCACGTGCTGCCCATTGGCGGGGTGCGCGAGAAAGTCATCGCCGCGCGGCGCCAGAAGATCCACGAGCTGATCCTGCCGGAGCCCAACCGCGGGCATTTCGAAGAACTGCCGGACTACCTCAAGGAAGGCATCACCGTGCATTTTGCCAAGCGTTTTGCCGACGTGGCCAAAGTGCTGTTCTAACCCCTTTCGCCGCAAGCCGGCTCCTGCAGGGCCCCCCTCGCAGGAGCCGGCTTGCCGGCGAACAGGCCATAACCGCCAACCTTTATTCCCCTCCCCACACCGCCCATCATCTTCAGTTATGCTCGCCGTTCGTCATGAATGATCGGAGCTTCCTGACCCATGCCCACACCCCGCCTTCTTGCCCTGCTCAGCCTCGCCCTGCTGACCGCTTGCGCCAGCCAGCCCAAGCAGAACGTCACCGTTGAAAACCAGAGTGAATGCCCGCTGCAACTGCACAATGGGCAGAACCTGATCCTCACCCTGCCAAGCAACCCCACCACCGGTTATCGCTGGGCGATCCAGGATTCGGCCGGCGGCATCCTGCGCAAGGTCAGCCCCGAGGTCTACAGCAACCCCGAAGACACCGGTCTGGTGGGCAGTGGCGGGCAGTCGACCTGGCGTTTCCAGGCCTTCGCCAGCGGCCAGGGCCGGCTGCTGCTGACCTACCAGCAACCCTGGGCACCGGAAGAGGCCCCGGTGAAGGCCTTCGACTGCTCGATCACGGTGAACTGACATGGGCTGGCTGATACTGGCGCTGATGGGCGCCGCGACCTTCCTCTACGGCGTCAGCGTGCATGCCACCCTGCTCTGCCTGCTGGTCAAGCCACTGCCGGTGCTGGCCCTGCTGGGCTGGCTGCACGATGCACCGCCCGGGGACTACCGGCGCTGGATCATCATCGGCCTGCTGTTCTCGGTGCTGGGGGATGTCCTGCTGGCCTGGCCCACGGACCTGTTCGTGTTCGGTCTCGGAGCCTTCCTGGTGGCGCACCTGGCCTACCTCAAGGCTTATCTCAGCGACTGCCGGCGCCCGGCGCTGCTGCCCTTGCTGGTGGCACTGGCCATTGGCGCGGTGCTGTTGAGCATCCTGATCTCCCACGGCCTGGGGCCGTTGCTGGTGCCGGTGATCGTCTACGCCCTGACCATCAGCGCCATGCTCTGGCGCGCCCTGGCACGCCTCGGCTCAGCGGTGCCCACGCGGTCCGCGGTACTGGCAGCGCTGGGCGCCCTGAGCTTTGCCTTCTCCGACAGCCTGATCGGCATCAGCCGCTTCGTGCTGGCCTTCGACGCCGCGCCCTACCTGATCATCATTTTCTACTGGCTGGGCCAGTGGGGCATTGCCGCTTCGGCGTTCAGCCAGAAGCCGCGCTGAGCCGCCTGCGCCGGCAGGCCGGTCCCTACTCTCCGTAGGAGCCGGCTTGCCGGCGAA
>NZ_VYKE01000598.1:0-344 GCF_032424515.1 Pseudomonas sp. JV245A | reverse complement strand
TGCATCCACGTGCCGCCACCGCCACCCAACCAGCTGGTGCTGGTGCGCTTTCCCAAGGGCTTGAAGCTGGACGACATCTACACGCCGCTGTGGGTGACCGGCACCCTGAAGATCGAAAAGGTCAGCAACGACCTGGCCGATGCCGCCTATGCCCTGGATGCGGCGAAGGTGCGGGTGGTCAAGGAATCGGATCTCTGAAGCGGCGCACTTGAACGCCGCTGAACGGTAGGAGCCGGCTTGCCGGCGAATGCGGTCTTGAGGGCCTCTTCGCTGGCAAGCCAGCTCCTACGGGGCAGGTGGAGTCAGAGCGGGGCGGCGCTGATGCTGACGCTCAGGGTGTGGCT
>NZ_VYKE01000597.1:0-345 GCF_032424515.1 Pseudomonas sp. JV245A | reverse complement strand
AGATCTTGGTAGCGACAGTTCCCCCAGCTTACTGAAATTTCGACGTTGAAATTGAAAGGATATTGAAGAGAAAAGGGCATCGTTACCGCAACGGTAAAGGTGGGCCATTGTGTGGTTAATAGCGAACGGCTGAGCCCGGTCAACCTTGGGGATGGTGTCAAATACGTCAACCTGTCAACCAACGTAGAAAACTCAGCCGCTAACCAGGTGCGGCGGGTTATCTGCCCCGTGTCTTTCAGACTTGCCCAGGGGCCCCGGCAACCTCTCAAGACCTTGTGCATTTGCACTGGTGAACTGTGTGTTCACCTGGTTCACCAGTTCACTAAGCTGGGCACCCTGTCGCTA
>NZ_VYKE01000596.1:0-345 GCF_032424515.1 Pseudomonas sp. JV245A | reverse complement strand
TGCTCCCGGACCTCTGGCTGAGCCTGCCGGAACTGCCCCTGAGCACTAACGGCAAGGTCGATCGCGCGGCTTTGCTGTGGCTGCTGCAGGAGCAGCGCCGGGGCATCCAGCCGCAGAGTGCCGAGCCGCCGCAAGGGGAATGGGAAGAGGCCGTGGCCGCGCTCTGGCAGGAGCTGCTGGAGGTGCCGCAGGTGGGCCGGCACCAGGGCTTTTTTGCCCTGGGCGGCAACAGCCTGCTGGCGGCCCGGTTGATCGAACGCATCGCCCGGCAGTTCCAGCTGGAACTGTCGCTCAAGGATTTTTTCAACGCGGCCACCGTGGCCCTGCAGGGGCAGTTGCTTGCCT
>NZ_VYKE01000595.1:0-345 GCF_032424515.1 Pseudomonas sp. JV245A | reverse complement strand
ACCCCGGCCACGGTCAGGGCCAACAGGCGTGCCTGGGCCAGCTCCGGACGTTGATCGTCGCGATGCCGGTACCAGCCCAGCAGGAGCATGCCGTCGCTGGGCAGTACCCGCCAGGCAGGCATCAGGTTACCCACCCCCATGGCCAGATTGATCACGGCAAACGCCAGGGCAATGGCCCCCGGCACCCCGGGCCAGGACAGCCCAAGCGCCAGGGAAGCGCCACCCACCAGCAGATTCAGCAGCGGCCCGCACAGGACCACCAGCATCCACTGCTGCCGCAGCGGCCGTTGCAGATTGCTCGCGGCAATCACATAGCCGCCCAGGCGATTGCGCTTGAGCTGCGGC
>NZ_VYKE01000594.1:0-345 GCF_032424515.1 Pseudomonas sp. JV245A | reverse complement strand
TCATCGGCGATGGTGAAAGCCGCCAGTTGCGCCAGCCCGGCACCGTGTAGCGCCAGATGGCGCAAGGCTTCGCCGTCGCTGGCCTGCACCCGGCCATTGGGCTGCAGCAGTTGGCTCTCGCCCGCCGCGCCCAGGCGCCAGCCCGGCACGGCCCGCGCGTAGTCGAAACCGAGCAGGTGGTGCGCGGCCAGATCCTCCGGGGTCTGCGGTACGCCACAGCGAGCCAGGTAGGCCGGGGAGCCAACGACAACGCCACGGGTTTCCCCGAGCTTGCGGGCAATCAACTGCGAATCCGCCAGCGGCCCGGTGCGGATCGCCACATCGGTCTGTTCCCCCAAGAGGTCT
>NZ_VYKE01000593.1:0-347 GCF_032424515.1 Pseudomonas sp. JV245A | reverse complement strand
CCTGGGAAACCATCGACTACAGCCATGAAGACGTGGCCCAGCGAGTGCTGGAACTGACCGGCGGGAAGAAGTGCCCGGTGGTCTACGACGGCGTGGGCAAGGACACCTGGCTGACCTCCCTGGACTGCCTGGCCCCACGCGGGCTGATGGTCAGCTTCGGCAACGCCTCTGGCGCAGTGGACGGGGTCAACCTGGGGATTCTCTCGGCCAAGGGCTCGCTGTACGTGACTCGGCCGACCCTGGCCAGCTACGCCAACAATGCCGAGAACCTGCAGCGCATGGCCGACGACCTGTTCGGCATGATTGCCAGCGGCAAGCTGAAGATCGAGATTGGCCAGCGCTTCGCC
>NZ_VYKE01000592.1:0-349 GCF_032424515.1 Pseudomonas sp. JV245A | reverse complement strand
CACGGGTACCACCACCGTGGCCGCACCTGCCGATGACGTCTACAAAGACGCTGGTAAAGTCGAAGCCACCATCGCTAAAGCCGAAGGCGGTAACTTCGAGAATCTGGAGACCAATCCGACTCCAGCCGTCACCGATGTCACTGACACCATCGATACCAGCACTGTTTCGCTGACAGCTACCCCTAATGTCGCCGAAGGCGGCACTGTGGTGTACACCGCCTCCGTGACTGCACCAGTAACCGGCTCGCCGGTCGTAGTGACCCTGTCCAACGGTCAGACCATCACCATCCCGGTGGGTGAGTCGTCTGCCAGCGTGAACTTCACCGCTCCCAACGATGCTCTGGCTGGT
>NZ_VYKE01000591.1:0-353 GCF_032424515.1 Pseudomonas sp. JV245A | reverse complement strand
GGCGCCCGATCCTGCGCCATCGCCTGCAGGCCCGGCGCAGCCCTCGATGATGCAGACGATGAACGCGCACCTGCTCAAGCAGGCCGGCACGCCCAGCAGCGACAGCACCGATGCCCTGAACAGCCAGATTGTCCAGGCGGTGCAGTTCAGCAATGCCCAGACCTTCAGCTATGCCCCGGCGCAGATCGCAGCAGCGCCGGACATGATGATCAGCCAGGCCGCCGGCCTGGTGGCGCAGTCGGCGGCGGGGTATTTCGACGGGGTCAGCAAGCTGGCCCTGGCGGCCCAGGCGGTGCTGCTCAAGCAGATGACCGAGAACATCGTCAAAGAGAACGTCAAGGGGGCTGCCGAGG
>NZ_VYKE01000590.1:0-354 GCF_032424515.1 Pseudomonas sp. JV245A | reverse complement strand
CCAGCAGGAGGTGAAAGCCGCGGTCGAGGCGCGGATGGCCGGGCTGTCGCAGAAAGTCGAAGACACCCTCCAGCAACTGACCGCCGGCAGTGGGCAATAAGGGCCCCCTGAAATAACCGCAAGGCCGTTCAAGCCCCGCTTCACAGCATCAGGGCTGCCACGTTCACTCAATGACACGGAATGCTCCGTGTGCCTAACAAAGGAAGTTGAGCCATGCCACTTGTAAACGAACAAATCACCGATGCCGTCACCCAGACCAACGTCAAGGTCGTCGCCGAAGCGCCGGCCATGGCGATGGGCACCATCTACCAATCCATGGCCCAGGCCACCGCGATCCTGTTCCAGAACTCGGTC
>NZ_VYKE01000589.1:0-358 GCF_032424515.1 Pseudomonas sp. JV245A | reverse complement strand
AAAGGGCACCGCTCGACTGCTGCGTCAATAACCGTAACTCTGTCTGTACGTTGGGGTCACCAGACGGTTAGCAGCTTTATTTTCAGCGCGGTGTTCGATGTTCAGCTGCACGGCTTGCGCTTGACCGCGAAACCCAAAAAGGTACGATTTGCACCTTGGCGTGGTCTTCGGAGGACAATATGCGAGCGTGCAAAAACGTGCCAACCTGGCGCATAGCGCGAGTTTAACCGCGAGGCCCAAAAAGCTACGATTTATCGTGTTTTGACGGAATCTTTGGGGGTAATAATGCGTTTATGCAAAAACGTGCCAGCTTGGCGCTCGCCGCGTCACGGAGTTTCGTGACTGCGATTAGCCTCGC
>NZ_VYKE01000059.1:0-32971 GCF_032424515.1 Pseudomonas sp. JV245A | reverse complement strand
TGCGTTCAACCGCCACATACGACTGGAAGTCGAAGATCGCGATCTTGCCGACCTGGGCGCCCGGGATGCCGGCGTCGCCGGTCAGTGCGCCGAGAATATCCCCCGGACGTACCTTGTCCTTGCGCCCGCCGGCGATGCACAACGTGCTCATCGGTGGCTGCAGCGGGGCGCCGCCCTGGGACTTGAGGTTATCGACCTGATCCCAGTTCAGCGGGGCTTTCTGCAGCTGTTCGATGGCTTGCGCGCGATGGGCTTCGGACGGTGCGACGAGGCTGACCGCGATGCCTTTCTCGCCAGCGCGACCGGTACGGCCAACGCGGTGAATGTGGATTTCCGAATCGCGGGCCAGCTCGACGTTGATCACCATGTCCAGCGCATCGATGTCCAGACCACGGGCGGCGACGTCGGTGGCGACCAGTACCGATGTGCTGCGGTTGGCAAACATCGCCAGCACCTGATCGCGGTCACGCTGCTCCAGGTCGCCGTGCAGGCCGACAGCGGAGATGCCTTTGGCGGTCAGGTGATCGACGGTTTCCTGCACTTGCTGCTTGGTGAAGCAGAACGCCACACAGGAGGCCGGGCGGAAGTGGTGCAGGACTTTGGTCACTGCGCTCATGCGCTCTTCCGGTGAAATCTCGTAGAAGCGCTGCTCGATCTGCGTATCGTCGTGGAACGCTTCGGCTTTCACCGTTTGCGGATCGCGCATGAATTTCGACGCCAGTTGCTTGATGCCCACCGGGTACGTGGCGGAGAACAGCAGGGTCTGGCGGCGCGACGGGGTCTTTTCGATGATGTCTTCGATGGCGTCGTAGAAGCCCATGTCGAGCATGCGGTCGGCTTCGTCGAGCACCAGCGTGTTCAGGCCGTCGAGCACCAGCGAACCCTTGCGCAGATGCTGCTGGATACGCCCTGGGGTGCCGACGATGATATGCGCACCGTGCTCCAGGGAGGCGATCTGTGGCCCGAACGACACGCCGCCGCACAGGGTCAGGACCTTGATGTTGTCTTCGGCGCGAGCCAGCCGGCGCACTTCCTTGGCCACCTGGTCGGCCAGCTCGCGAGTCGGGCAGATCACCAGGGCCTGGCAGCCGAAGTAGCGCGGGTTGATCGGGTTCAGCAGGCCGATGCCGAAGGCCGCGGTCTTGCCGCTGCCGGTCTTGGCCTGGGCGATCAGGTCCATGCCCTTGAGGATCACCGGCAAGCTCTGCGCCTGGATCGGCGTCATCTGGGCATAACCGAGGGAGTCGAGGTTAGCCAGCATGGCGGGAGACAGGGGCAAAGTATTAAAAGCGGTGGCAATGGTGGTCACGGGACTGGCCTGCAAAACAAAATGTCGCGCAGTGTATCAGTCCCGCTCCCACAACCTGCAAATTCTGGACGAGCAGCCTTGCAGGGGCGGTTTTGTGTAGGCGCTGGCTTGCCAGCGAAAGCGGCCGCGAGGTTGGCGCAGGGCCCGGGGGCCTCTTCGCCGGCAAGCCGGCTTCTACGGGGTGAGGTGCGTGGGTTCAGTGTTCGATGTGCTGCTCCTCGAGCTTGCGCGCGCGCCGGCCATCGGTGGGCGACAGCTGGAGGAAGATCGCCGCCGCCAGCATCGCCATGATGCCTACCGTGAGGAAGGTCAGTTGGAAGGCGCCGAGCACGGTGTCCACGCCATCGTTGCCCAACTCAGCGGTAAAGCCGCCCAGCAGCGCGCCGGCACAGGCCACCCCAAGGCTCAGGGACAGTTGCGCCACCACCGACAGCAGGCTGTTGCCGCTGCTGGCGGCGGCATCGTCGAGGTCGATCAGGGTCACGGTGTTCATCGCCGTGAACTGCAGCGAGTTGATCGCCCCCAGCACCGCCAGCATGCCCAGCAGCAGCGGGTAGGGCGTCTGTTCGCTGACCAGCCCCATGCTGGCCAGCATGATGCCCAGGGCCAGGGTGTTGCCGGTGAGCACGATGCGGTAGCCCAGGCGCTCGATCAGTGGCCGGGCGATGGATTTGGCCAGCATTGCCGCGGCCGCCAGGGGCAGCATGCTCATCCCCGCCTGGGACGGTGAATAGCCCAGGGCCACTTGCAGCAGCAGGGGCACCAGGAACGGCAGGGCGCCGCTGCCCAGGCGGGCGAACAGGTTGCCCAGAATGCCCACGGCAAAGGTCCGCACCTTGAACAGTGACGGGGCGAACAGCGGGTTGTCGGTGTGCACGGCCCGCAGCCAGTAGGCCGCCAGGCAGGCCAGCCCGCCGAACAGCAGCAACATCACCCGCAAGTGCGGCAGGTGCAGTTCCCCCAGGCCTTCCATGGCGATGGTGATCAGCACCATCGCCGCGCCGAACAGCACAAAGCCCAGGCTGTCGAAGCGTGTGCGCTCGCTGCCGCGCAGGTCGGGAATGAAACGCCACACCGCATAGCAGCCAACGGCGCCTACCGGCAGGTTGATCAGGAAGATCCAGTGCCAGGTCAGGTACTGCACCATCCAGCCGCCCATGGTCGGGCCGATCAGCGGCCCCAGAAGCCCGGGAATGGTGATGAAGCCCATGATCCGCACCAGTTCCGAACGCGGGTAGGCACGCAGCACCACCAGCCGTCCCACCGGCAGCATCAGCGCACCGCCCAGGCCCTGGATCACCCGGGCGCCAATCAGCTGGGTCAGGGTGTTGGACAGGGCGCAGAGCAGGGAACCGATGCTGAACAGCAAGATGGCGCCGAAGAAGATCCGCTTGGTGCCGAAGCGGTCGGCGATCCAGCCCGAGGCCGGGATCAAGAGGGCCACAGTGAGCATGTAGGCGATGATCACCCCCTGCATGCGCAGGGGGTTTTCCGCCAGGTCCTGGGCCATGGCCGGCAGGGCGGTATTGAGGATGGTGCCGTCCAGGGACTGCATGAAGAAGGCGATGGCCACCACCCAGGGCAGCCAGCGGGCGGTGGTGGCATCGAGTGGCGCGCGTTCGGGCATGGGACCTCTGGGTGAGTTCAGGTTTGAGGGCGGTTTCTACAGGGTCAGGGTCAGGCGGCTGACCAGCGCTCCGGGCAAGTGCATCGAAGCGGTCTGGCGCTGGCCGTAGGTACTGGCCGACAGCAGCAGCTCGCGTTGCTCGGTCAGGGCCTCCAGCTGCGAGCCCAGCAGGCTGTAGACGCTGTCATCGAAGCGCATGGTGCTCACCGGCGCCTGGATCTCGCCGTTCTCCACCCAGAAGGTGGCGAAGCGGGTCATGCCGGTCAGGCGCGCCGCCGGCAGGTCCGAGTAGTTCAGGTACCACAGGTTGCTGATGTACAGCCCGGTGCCCAGTTGCTTGAGGATCTCCTGCTGGGACAACTGCCCCGCGGCCATGTTCAGCGCGCTGGGGTACTCGCCGCTGCCGGCACCATTGGTGGTCAGGCCGTATTCGGCGGCGCTGCGGGAGTTGATCAGTTGGGCATTGGCGCTGCCCGCGGCGATCAGTGACAGGTCGCTGCGCGGGTAGCCTTCGTCGGAAAACGCCGGGCTCAGGGAGCCACTGACCTGTTCGTCGAGCGACACCAGCGGGTTCAGCGCGGCATCACCGGCATAGAGCTTCTGCAGCGGGCTGTGCTTGCTGGCGATCGACTGGGCCGAGAAGCCGCCCCAGGCCAGCATGCCCATGATCTCCTCCAGGGCCGCCGGCGCCAGGTAGGCCCGGTACTGCCCGGGCGCCAGGGTGCGCAGTGGCCGGCCAAGGAATTCCAGTTGTTCCCGGGCCTGCTGGAAGCGCAGGGCGAAGGCCTGGCTGTCCCAGGCGTGCCCGGCGTAGCTGGCCTTCACCGCCTCGCCGTTTTCGTGGAACAGGCTGAAATCGAAGTTGAAGCTGTTGGCCTGGTGCCAGCCGAAGGCCCCGCCGGAACTGGCGAAGCCACGGCTGATGGGGCCGGCAGCGTAGATGCCCACCAGGTCCAGGCCGGCGCCGGCGCGACCGATTTCTTCCACCACCTGCTCACTGCCGGGCAGCGGCTGGTCCTGCACGTGATGGCTTTGCCAATGGGTGTGGTTGAGCATCAGGTACGGATCGGCCGGCAGCAGCGGCAGGGTCTCGCGCAGTTGTTGCAGGCCATCGGCCAGGCGCTGGCGATCCACCTCGGGGTCATTGCTCAGGGTGATGCTGAGGTCGGCGTGGCGGCCATGGTCGATCAGCTTGAAATGCACGCTGGCCTGTTGCACCTGCCCGGCCTGGCGCACCTTGGCGTGGTTGAAGCGAATGAACTCCGAGGCTTCGGCGGCGTAGCTCAGGGTGAACTGCTCGGTCTCGCGCAGCGCGTCTTTGAGCCACTGCACCAAGGCCTTGAATGGCTGGGCCTGATCGGCTGTCCTGGTCATCAGGCGTCTCCTCCAAATACATCAATCTTGCTGAATACGCAGGCCGGCGAAGCATGGCCGACGCGAATCACCTGGTTGGGCTCGCCCTTGCCGCAGTTGGGCGTGCCCAGCACCTGGAAGGTGCTGCGGTCGCCGACCGCGCTGAGGTTGCGCCAGAACTGCGCGGAAATCCCCCGGTAATTGGGGTTTTTGACCACGCCCCGGAGTTCGCCGTTCTCGATCAACTGGCCCCATTCGCAGCCGAACTGGAACTTGTTGCGCGCATCGTCGATGGACCAGGAACGGTTGGTGGACATCAGGATGCCGTGCTCGATGTGCCCGATCATTTGCTCCAGGGGCTGGTCGCCGGGCTCGATGTTGAGGTTGGCCATGCGGTCGATCGGTGCACGGTTCCAACTGCTGGCGCGGCTGTTGGCGACGCCGTCGAGGCCGCTGCGGTATTGCGACAGGGCGCTGCCCAGGGGGCGTACCAGCAGGCCCTCGCGAATCAGGAACTGCTTGCTGGCCGCGGTGCCGTCGTCGTCGTGACTGTAGCTGGCCAGTTCCTCGGGGATCTGCGGGTCGAAAGTCACGTTGAGCAGCGAGGAGCCGTATTGCAGGCGGCCGAAATCCTGCTGTTTGACGAAGCTGGTGCCGGCGTAATTGCGCTCGTCGCCGAGAATGCGGTCCAGCTCCAGGGGATGGCCGATGGATTCGTGGATCTGCAGCATCATCTGGTCCGGCATCAGCAGCAGGTCCCGCGGGCCCTGGGGGGTATTGGGCGCCAGCAGCAGTTGCAGGGCCTGGTCGGCGACCCGCGGTGCGGCCCCCAGCAGGCCGCAGCGGCTGATCACATCGCCGGCGCCCTGCTGGCCGAAGTTCTCCCGGCCGAGGCTGCGGGTCTGGCTGTCGCTGCCGTCGTAGGCGGTCACGTCCAGGCCCGGGTAGACAAAACGCTGGGCCTGGCGCAACTCGGCGCCGGCGCTGTTGAGGTAGATCTGTTCGACCTGGGTCACGCCGATGCCCACCTGCCAGTTCACCAGGCGTTCATCCTTGGGCACCGAGGCCGATTCATCGCCCAGCAGCTGATAGCAGTCGCTGAGGGAGGGGAAGGGCTGCTCCAGGTTGGGCGAGAAATAGTCCGCGCGGTGGCTGGAGACCGGTTGCTCACGCAGGTCCAGCAGGGCATGGGCGGCGATGACCCGGGCCTGCTGCTCGGCGCGGTCCAGGGCGGCCTGCAGGCCGCTTTGCGACAGGTCGTTGGTGGCGGCGTAGGCTTCCACGCCGCGCACCCGCACGGTCAGCATCGCCCCTTCGTCTCGGCCCAGGCTCGGCGGCTCGGCGACGTTCTTGCGCACCGACAGGTACTGGTCCGATTCGCGGACATAACGCAGGGAAAAGAATTCGGCGCCCGTGCGCAAGGCAGCGAAGCGCTGCTTGAGCTGGGGGTGAAAGTCGAACATGGAGGACCTCCTTGTGAGGCGCGATAGCGGGTCGACGCGTTTCGCCAGCAAACGGAACACCGCCCGGCGGTTCCTACAGGTATAGGTGCTGATGGGCGCGGGGGCGAAAGGGGATGTGCAAGTTGCAGAACTGTAGCCGCTGCCGAAGGCTGCGATCAAGGAAGTAGTTCTGAGGGAATGAAGGGAAGAGAAAAAGGGCGCCGACCCTTGCGGTCGGCGCCCGTCAGGCTTACTGCGCGGCGGGAGTCACATCGCGCATCGGCTTGCCACGTACCGGGGCTTCACCGGCTACGTAGTAGGCCGCGGTGCTGCGTGGCAGTGGCTGGCGGCCACGGATCTTGTCGGCGATTTTCTCGGCCATCATGATCGTCGGCGCGTTGAGGTTGCCGGTGGTGATGATCGGCATGATCGAGGCATCCACCACGCGCAGGCCTTGCATGCCATGCACGCGACCCTGGCCATCCACTACAGCCATGTCGTCGGTGCCCATCTTGCACGAGCAGGATGGGTGGAAGGCGGTCTCGGCGTGCTCGCGGACGAACTTGTCCAGTTGCTCGTCGGTCTGCACCTCGATGCCCGGGCTGATCTCGCGGCCGCGGAAAGGGTCCAGGGCCGGCTGCTGCATGATTTCACGGGTCAGGCGGATGCCGTCGCGGAATTCCTGCCAGTCCTGCTCGGTGGCCATGTAGTTGAAGAGGATGCTCGGGTGCTGGCGCGGGTCCTTGGACTTGAGCTGCACGCGGCCACGGCTCGGCGAGCGCATGGAGCCCATGTGCGCCTGGAAGCCGTGCTCTTTCACACCATTGCTGCCGTTGTAGTTAATCGCTACCGGCAGGAAGTGGTACTGGATGTTCGGCCATTCGAACTCTTCGCGGGTACGGATGAAACCGCCGGCTTCGAACTGGTTGCTGGCGCCGATGCCGGTGCCGTTGAACAGCCACTCGGCACCGATGGCCGGCTGGTTCCACCACAGCAGCGATGGATACAGCGACACCGGCTGGGTGCAGGCGTACTGCAGGTACAGTTCCAGGTGGTCCTGAAGGTTCTCGCCCACGCCCGGCAGGTCGTGAACCACCGGGATGTCCAGGCTTTCCAGGAGGGCGCGGGGGCCTACGCCGGAACGTTGCAGCAATTGCGGCGAGGCGATGGCGCCGGAGCTGACGATGACTTCCTTGCGCGCACGGGCTTCCACGCGCTCTTCAGTGCTGCCTTGCAGGTAGCTCACGCCCACTGCGCGCTTGCCTTCGAAGAGGATCTTGTCGGTCAGGGCGTGGGTGACGATGGTCAGGGTCGAACGCTTTTTCGCGGTGTCCAGGTAGCCGCGGGCGGTGCTGGCGCGACGACCTTTAGGGGTGACGGTACGGTCCATCGGACCGAAGCCTTCCTGCTGGTAGCCGTTCAGGTCTTCGGTACGCGGGTAACCAGCCTGCACGCCGGCTTCGACCATGGCGTGGAACAACGGGTTGTTGCCGGCCTTGGGCGTGGTCACGCTGACCGGGCCTTCGCCGCCGTGGTAGTCGTTGGGGCCGATGTCACGGGTTTCCGCTTTGCGGAAATACGGCAGGCAATCCAGGTAGGTCCAGTCTTCCAGGCCTGGCAGCTTGGCCCAGCCGTCGTAGTCCATGGCGTTGCCGCGGATGTAGCACATGCCGTTGATCAGCGACGAGCCGCCCAGGCCCTTGCCGCGACCGCATTCCATGCGACGACCGTCCATGTGTGGCTCTGGATCGGTCTCGTAGGCCCAGTTGTAGCGACGGCCTTGCAGTGGGAAGGCCAGTGCCGCCGGCATCTGGGTACGGAAGTCGAAACGGTAGTCCGGGCCACCGGCTTCCAGCAGCAGGACGGTGACGCCTTCGTCTTCAGTCAGACGGGTCGCCAGGGTGTTACCGGCCGAGCCGGCACCCACAATGATGTAATCGTATTCTTGGGCCATTGGAGCCTCCGTGGAGAGCTGCAAGCCTCAAGCTTCAAGCTGCAGGGAAAGCAGCGAAGCGGGCTTGGCATTGAATGGGGAGCAGGCGGCAAGCCAGGCTGTTGCCTGGGCCTGCCGCTTGTAGCTGACAGCTGCTTAGAACACCGAGGCGTAGTCGCCCAGCTCGACCTGCACCGACTTGATGCGGGTGAAGTTGTTCAGCGAGCTGATGCCGTTCTCACGGCCCACGCCCGATTGCTTGTAGCCGCCAACCGGCATCTTGGCGTCGGACTCGCCCCAGGCGTTGATCCAGCAGATACCGGCTTCGAGCTGATGAATCACGCGGTGAGCGCGGTTCAGATCCTTGGTGACCAGGCCGGCAGCCAGGCCGAAGTCGGTGTCGTTGGCGCGGCGGATCACTTCTTCTTCGGTTTCGTAGGTCAGGATCGCCATGACCGGGCCGAAGATTTCTTCACGGACGATGGTCATGTCGTCGGTGCAGTCGGTGAACACGGTCGGTGCAACGAAGGCGCCCTTGGCGAATTCGCCGTCGGTCAGGCGCTCGCCGCCGCACAGTACGCGGGCACCTTCTTCTTTACCCTTGGCGATGTAGCCCAGCACGCTTTCCATGTGCGGGAAGCTGACCAGCGGGCCGAAGTTGGTGTTTTCGTCTTCCGGGTTGCCGATGCGGATGCGTGCAACGCGCTCGGCGATCTTGGCTTCGAAAGCGGCTTTCAGGTGGCTCGGCACGAACACGCGAGTGCCGTTGGTGCAGACCTGACCGGAGCTGTAGAAGTTGGCCATCATGGCGGTGTCGGCGGCGCGATCCAGATCGGCGTCGTCGAAGATGATCAGTGGCGACTTGCCGCCCAGTTCCATGGTCACGTCTTTCAGCGAGGAGCTGGAAGCGCTGGCCATGACTTTCTTGCCAGTGTCGGTGCCGCCGGTGAAGGAGACCTTCTCGATGCGCGGGTGCTCGGTCAGCCAGGTGCCGACTTCGCGGCCGCTGCCGGTCAGGACGTTGAACACGCCATCCGGCAGGCCGGCTTCGGTGTAGATCTCGGCCAGTTTCAGGGTGGTCAGCGAGGTCACTTCGCTCGGCTTGAAGATCATCGCGTTACCGGCCGCCAGGGCCGGTGCGGATTTCCACAGGGCGATCTGGATCGGGTAGTTCCACGCGCCGATACCGGCCACTACGCCCAGGGGCTCGCGACGGGTGTAGATGAAGGAAGTGGTGCGCAGCGGGATCTGCTCGCCTTCGATGGCCGGTACCAGGCCAGCGTAGTATTCCAGCACGTCGGCGCCGGTGACGATGTCCACGTACTTGGTTTCGGAGAACGCCTTGCCGGTGTCCAGGGTTTCCAGGGCGGCCAGTTCGTCGTTGCGCTCGCGGAGGATTTCCACGGCGCGGCGCAGGATGCGCGAACGCTCCATGGCGGTCATGGCGGCCCAGATCTTCTGGCCTTTCTCGGCGCTGACCACGGCGCGTTCAACGTCTTCCTTGGTCGCACGCTGCACTTGTGCGAGAACTTCACCGTTGGCCGGGTTGATGGCATCGAAAGTGGCGTCGCTGCCGGCATCGGTGTAGCCGCCGTCGATGTAGAGTTTTTGCAGTTCGAAACGGGCCATAGTGTCCTCGCAAGTGCATTAAGTAGTGGGCTTGACCACCGGGCATGCCCCTAAGTTCGGGGCGCGCTGATCAGTGGCGGTTCAGGGGCCGAGCGTCTCTTTTGTGCTCTAGCGCTCCTGCTTAGCCAGTTGTAGATCCATGTATTCGTAAGCGATCCGTATCGCCTGGTCGGTGTCGAATGCATCACCCGACAAGGCACCACGCAGCCACAAACCGTCGATCAAGGCCGCCAGGCCGCGGGCTGCCTTGCGCGCATGGTAGAGCGGCAGGGCACGGCGGAACTGGCAACACAGGTTGGAATACAAGCGGTGGTCGTTGATCCGCTGCAACCTGTGCAAATCGGGCTGGTGCATGCTGGAAGCCCAGAAGGCCAACCAGGTTTTCATTGCCGGGCCGTTCACCTGGCTGGCATCGAAGTTGCCCTCGATGATCACTTTCAGATGAGCGCGCGGGCTGTCGTCCGTCAGGGCCTGGCGGCGTGCTCTGACGCCTTCGTTGAGCATGCTCATGATGTAACCCATCGTCGCTGCGATCAGGCCGTTCTTGTCCCGAAAGTAGTGACTGATGATGCCGTTCGAGACACCGGCCAAACGGGCGATCAGCGCAATGCTGGCGTCCCCCATTCCGACCTGATCGACCGCTTGCAGCGTGGCTTCGATCAATTGCTGGCGGCGTATGGGTTGCATACCGACCTTGGGCATCTGATACCTCTCCTTAGGCCTGTCGATTGGCGTATGACGCCCGTCGACTTGTGGGCCAGTCTATTTTGTTTTGATTGAACGTTCAATCAACAAAGAATAAGATCTGCGACAAATCGTCGCTGCCTGGGGAGTTTCTCCTGCTCGCAGATGGCGGAAAAACGACCTCCGAAAATGCCCGAAACTTACACGCGGCATAGCGTGGACCGGCAAGAGAGCACACGTGTTGAAGGGGCAGGACGCTCCGGGTTCCAGGCGACGAACTGCAGGTTCGTCACCGGCCCCGGATGCGGTTGCGCAACGCGGCTTTTGCGGTTTCGGGTGTTTTCGGGGTGTCTTTATAACACCCGATGATCGGCTGCCAACTAACCGATTGGTCGGGTGCCGTGTTGCCTTGTGTCCTTCTCTCGCACTGCCCGGAGCATCTGCGCAATGAGTTCTGCCTCTCTTATAAAGACCCCACCGGAGAAGGTGCGGGTCAACGGTTGGGTGTTCTACACCTCCACCGCGCTGATCCTGTTGTTGACCGCCATTCTGATCATCGCCCCGCAAGAGGCCGGCCGACTGCTGGGCATTGCCCAGGCCTGGTTGTCCCGCAGCTTCGGCTGGTACTACATGGTGGTGATCGCCGCTTACCTGGTGTTCGTGGTGGGCCTGGCGTTCTCCTCCTACGGCAAGCTCAAGCTGGGGACCAAGCAGGACACCCCGGACTTCAGCTACGGCGCCTGGGCGGGGATGCTGTTTTCCTCCGGCATCGGCATCTCGCTGCTGTACTTCGGTGCTTCCGAGCCCCTGGACCACTACTTCAACCCGCCGGAAGGCGTACCGGGCAGCAACCTGGCCGCACGCCAGGCGCTGCAGCTGACGTTCCTGCACTGGGGCCTGCACGGCTGGGCCATCTATGCCCTGGTGGGCCTGGCGGTGGCGTACTTCGCCTATCGGCATAACCAGCCACTGGCACTGCGTTCGGCGTTGTACCCGCTGGTGGGCGAGCGCTGGGTCAAGGGTGCGGCCGGCCACGCGGTGGACGGCTTCGGCATGTTCGTGACCCTGCTGGGCCTGGTGACCAACCTCGGGATTGGTTCGATGCAGGTGTCTTCCGGCCTGGAAAACCTGTTCGGCATGGAGCACAGCAACACCAACCTGCTGATCGTGATCATCGTCATGAGCACGGTGGCCACCATCGCTGCGGTGTCCGGTGTGGAAAACGGCATCCGCCGCCTGTCCAACCTGAACATCGTGCTGTTCAGCGGCCTGCTGATCTTCGTCCTGCTGTTCGGCCCGACCCTGCACCTGCTCAACGGCTTCGTGCAGAACATCGGCGACTACCTGAACGGTGTAGTGCTCAAGACCTTCGACCTCTATGTGTATGAGGGCGACAGCGCCAAGTCCGATCGCTGGCTGGGCCTGTGGACCCTGTTCTACTGGGCCTGGTGGATTTCCTGGGCGCCATTTGTAGGCATGTTCATCGCGCGTATTTCCCGTGGTCGCACCGTGCGTGAACTGGTGGCCGGCGTACTGCTGATTCCCCTGGGCTTCACCCTGGCCTGGCTGTCGATCTTCGGTAACTCGGCCCTGGATCTGGTGGTCAATCAGGGAGCCGTGGAGTTGGGCAAGACGGCGTTGGAACAGCCGTCCATGGCGATCTACCAACTGCTCGAGCACTACCCGGCCTCGAAGATTGTCATCGGTGTGTCGATCTTCGTCGGCTTCGTGCTGTTCCTGACCCCCGCCGACTCCGGGGCGGTGATGATGGCCAACCTTTCGTGCAAGGGCGGCAACGTCGACGAAGACGCCCCGCACTGGCTGCGGATCTTCTGGTCGGTGGTGATCACCCTGGTGACCATCGGCCTGCTGTTCGCCGGCAACTTCGAAGCCATGCAGACCATGGTGGTGCTGGCCGGCCTGCCGTTCTCGGTGGTGCTGATCTGCTTCATGTTCGGCTTGCACAAGGCCATGCGCCAGGACGTGCAGATTGAGCAGGAACAGGCGCAACTGGCCGAGCGTGGCCGCCGCGGTTTCAGCGAGCGCCTGAGCCAGCTGGACCTGCAACCGACCCAGTCGGTGGTGCAGCGCTACATGGACAAGCACGTCAGCCCGGCCTTGCAGGAAGCGGCTGCGCAGTTGCGCAACCTGAGCCTGGAAGTGCAGACCAACCTGGGCAAGTCGAAGAACCTGCTGGGCCTGCGCGTGGAAATGGATGAAGGCAATCCCTTCGTCTATGAAGTGAGCCTGGACGGCTACCTGGCGACGCCTAGCGAATCGACCCAGCCGGAAGGGGCCGACAGCGAAGTGCGCAGCCGTTTCTACCGCGCCGAGGTGTATCTGCACAACGGCAGCCAGGAATACGACTTGATGGGCTTCACCCAGGAGCAGATCACCCGGGATGTGCTCGATCAGTTCGAAAGCCATCGGCAGCTCCTTGGCCGTGTCTATAGCTGAGTGAAAACGGCCCCATCCTTGTAGGAGCCGGCTTGCCGGCGAAGGCGTCCTCAAGGGCGCTGCAAGGCTTCAGGGCCTGTTCGCTGGCAAGCCAGCTCCTGCAGAAGGGGGTGGGTGGTTAAAGCAAAACGCCGCGATTGCTCGCGGCGTTTTTGTGTCTGCTGCTTAACCCAGGTTCTTGCCGAGCAGCGCGTGGTAGAGCTCGCTGTCGCCAAGGATGCCCACCACTTTCTGGTTGTCGTGGAGCACCAGTTTGTTGCCGGTCTGGTAGCGGATCTGCAGGGCATCGCGCATGCCGATGCTGGAGTCCACCAGGGTCGGGCGTCGGCCCAGTTCTTCCACGGCTTGCCCCGGAACCCAGTTCTGCAGGTCCAGCTGCGAGCCGTTGCGGCGTGCGCCCTTGATGGTGTTGCCTTCGGCCAGGTCGAGCCAGGAATCGCCACCCGGGTCCAGGCATACCGAGCCGTTGACCCGCTTGCAGTTGTCCAGGCTGCGCATCAGGCTGCGCCCGCACAGCACGTTCAGGGGGTTGGTGTGGGCAACGAAAGTCCGTACATAGTCGTCCGCCGGGTTGAGCACGATTTCTTCCGGGTTGCTGTACTGGATGATCCGTCCGTCTTTCATGATGGCGATGCGGCTGCCCAGCTTCAGGGCCTCATCCAGGTCGTGGCTGACGAAGACGATGGTCTTGCTCAGCTTGCGCTGCAGCTCCAGCAGTTCGTCCTGCAGGCCCTGGCGGATCAGCGGGTCGAGGGCCGAGAAGGGTTCGTCCATCAGCAGGATATCGGCGTCCATGGCCAGGGCACGGGCCAGGCCCACACGCTGCTGCATGCCGCCTGAGAGTTCGTCGGGCTTCTTGTTGCGCCACTGGGTCAGGCCCACCAGCTCAAGCTTCTCGTCCACCAGCTTGCGCCGTTCCTTTTCCGGGCGGCCCTGCATCTCCAGGCCGAAGCTGATGTTTTCGCGCACGGTCAGCCAGGGCATCAGGGCGAACTTTTGGAACACCATGGCGATGCGCTTGGTGCGCATCATCTTCAGCTCGGCGGGGCTGCAGGAGGCGATGTCGATCTGCTTGCCTTCATGCTCGACGAACAGCTTGCCGCGGCTCACGGTGTTCAGGCCGTTGATGCAGCGCAGCAGGCTCGACTTGCCGGAACCGGAGAGGCCCATCAGCACGCAGATCTCGCCTTTCTCGATGTCCAGGCTGGCATTCTCGACGCCGACGATCTGCCCGGTCTTCTTCAGGATCTCGTTGCGGGTCATGCCCTGGTCCAGCAGCTTGAGGGGCTCGCGCGGGTCCTTGGAGAAAATCACGTCGACCTTGTCGAAGCGGATAATGCTCATGCGTCACCTCCTACTTTGGCTTCAGGTTGCTTGCAGATGCGGTCGAGCATGATCGCCAGCAGCACAATGGCCAGGCCGGCTTCGAAGCCCAGGGCGATATCCGCGGTATTGAGGGCGTTGACCACCGGCTTGCCCAGGCCATCGGCGCCCACCAGGGCGGCGATCACCACCATCGACAGCGACAGCATGATGCATTGGGTAATGCCGGCGGCGATGCTCGGCATGGCGTGGGGCAGTTCAATGCGCGACAACAACTGACGGCGCGAGCAGCCAAAGGCCTTGCCGGCGTCCATCAACTCTTGTGGAACATCGCGAATGCCCAGGTAGGTCAGGCGGATCGGCGCGGCGATGGCGAACACCACCGTGGAAATCAAGCCGGGTACCACCCCCAGGCCGAACAGGGTCAGGGTCGGGATCAGGTAGACGAAGGTGGGCACGGTCTGCATCAGGTCCAGCACCGGCCGCATCATGGTGTAGAACAGCGGCTTGTGCGCCGCGACTATGCCCAGCGGTACGCCGATGAGCACGCAGACCAGGGTGGCGAACAGCACCTGGGCCAGGGTTTCCATGGTTTCCTGCCAGTACCCCAGGTTGAGGATCAACAGGAAGGACAGCACGACAAAGGCGGTCAGGCCCCATTTGCGCTGGATCAGGTGCGCCAGCAGGGCAATCAGGCCGATCAGGGCCAGGGGGTTGAACCAGGTCAGCGCGAACGTCACGCCGTGGATCATGGTTTCCAGGGTGGTAGCGATCGCGTCGAAGGTGCTGGCGCCGTGCTTCGTCAACCACTCGACGAAAGCCGCGATGTACTGGCCCAGGGGGATTTTCTGATCAGTGAGCATGGTATTGAACGTCCGCATGCAAGGGAAAAACAGCCCGGGCGGGCGAGCCCGCCCGGCGTAAGCGCACTACTTAATTTGAAGCTTGTGCAAGCTTGGCTTTCACGGCCTCCAGGCCAGGTTTACCGTCAATGGTGGTCACGCCGGCGAGCCAGGTATCGAGCACCTGAGGGTTCTGCTTCAGCCAGGCCTTGGCGGCCGCCTCAGGCTTCATCTTGTCGTCCAGCACGTTGCCCATCAGGGTGCTTTCCATGTTCAGGGTGAACGACAGGTTCTTCAGCAACTGGCCGACGTTGCTGCACTCTTCGGCATAGCCCTTGCGGGTGTTGGTGTAGATGGTGGCCTGGCCGAAGTTGGGGCCGAAGAACTCGTCGCCGCCGGTCAGGTACTTCATCTTGAAACGGGTGTTCATCGGGTGCGGTTCCCAGCCCAGGAACACCACCGCGGTGTCACGGCGCTGTGCGCGCTCGACCTGGGACAGCATGCCTGCCTCGCTGGATTCCACCACCTTGAAGCCGGCGTCCTTCAGGCCGAAGGCATTCTTGTCGATCATGGTCTGGATGGTGCGGTTGCCGTCGTTGCCCGGCTCGATGCCGTAGATCTTGCCGTCCAGTTCCTTCTTGAACTTGACGATGTCGGCGAAGTCCTTCAGGCCCTTGTCGTACAGCGACTCGGGCACCGCCAGGGTGTACTTGGCGTTTTCCAGGTTGGCCCGCAGGGTGGCCACGGTCCCGGCGTCGCGGTAGGGCTTGATGTCGTTTTCCATGGTCGGCATCCAGTTGCCGAGGAACACGTCCATGTTCTTGCCGTCGGCCAGGGACTTGTAGGTCACGGGCACGGAAATCATGGTGGTCTTGGTCTTGTAGCCCAGGGCGTTGAGCACGACGCTGGTGGTGGCGGTGGTCACGGTGATATCGGTCCAGCCGACATCGGAGAAGTTTACGGTGCTGCATTGTGCCGGTTCTGCGGCTTGTGCCAGAAGCGGCAGACTCAGCATGGCGGCCAACAACAACGACGGGGAACCTTTCATAGGGGGGACTCCTGGATGTTTTTTTGGCGGCGTTTGGACCGCGCTTATAAGTGTGGCGGTTGGTGTGTCGGGAACAGCTCTACCACCGTGCCTTGCAATCGAGTCGAGACTGATCATGTACCAGTGAAAATCTGTCGCCTACAGGGTGCGTCGTATCCAGTACAGGGAGGGTCGCATCCAGTGTCGGTGAGGTCGCTTACAGTGTTTTCGGGCGATTTTTCCTACAACTGAGCCGCAAAAAACGCCCAAAACCCCTGCGTTGCGCCTGGCGGCGTTAGTGGGCATGAGTGAGTCGGTGTCAGACGTCGCGGGCCTTGGCAAAAGCCTGATGATGCGCCCTTCTCGGCGGATTGCAGCTTGAGCGTAGCAGCTCCGTCAGAGGGCGTTTCCGGCGCCCGGACAGTGCTCAACCAGGAGTTACGCAGCAATGGCTATCAGTGTTTTCGACCTGTTCAAGATCGGCATCGGCCCCTCCAGTTCCCACACGGTCGGGCCCATGCGCGCAGCGGCTTTGTTCGTCCAGGTATTAAAGGAAAGGCAACTGCTGGAGCAGGTACGCCGGGTCGAGGTGCAGCTCTTCGGTTCGCTGTCCGCCACCGGCATCGGCCATGGCAGCGACAACGCGGTGATCATGGGCCTGATGGGGGAGTGGCCGGACGCGATCGACCCGTCGCTGATCGGCACGCGCATCGAGCTGCTGCGGGAAACCGACACCCTGTTGCTGGACGGGCGGCTGCCAGTGCCTTTCATCTGGGCCCGGGACATGCAGCTGGTGGACCGCAACCTGCCATTCCATCCCAACGCCATGACCCTGGTGGCCGCGGGCGAAGAGGGTGAGCTGCACCGCGATACCTACTATTCGGTGGGCGGCGGTTTTGTCGTCGACCAGGCCCAGGCCGACAGCGGTGTGGCGGACCTGGACCGCAGCGAGCTGCCTTACGATTTTTCCAGTGCGGTGGAACTGCTGGGCCTGTGCCAGAAGCACAACCTGCGGGTCGCCGAACTGATGCTGGCCAACGAGAAGGTCTGGCGTTCGGAAGAGGAAATTCGCAGCGGCCTGATGGCGCTCTGGCGTGCCATGCAGGACTGCGTGGAACAGGGGCTCAAGCACGAGGGCATCCTGCCTGGCGGGCTCAATGTGCGTCGCCGCGCGGCCAAGTTGCACCGTAGCCTGCAGGAACTGAACAAGCCCAATGTGATCGGCTCCACCCTCAGCGCCATGGAGTGGGTCAACCTGTTTGCCCTGGCGGTGAACGAAGAGAACGCCGCCGGCGGACGCATGGTCACCGCCCCCACCAACGGCGCGGCGGGGATCATTCCGGCGGTGCTGCATTACTTCATGAAGTTCAGCGAAGACGTCACCGACGCCAACGTGGTGGATTTCTTTCTCGGCGCGGCGGCCATCGGCATCCTGTGCAAGAAGAACGCCTCCATCTCCGGTGCCGAAGTCGGCTGCCAGGGTGAAGTGGGTTCGGCCTGCGCCATGGCGGCGGCCGGGCTGGCGGAAATTCTCGGGGCGACCCCGGAGCAGTTGTGCAACGCCGCGGAGATCGGCCTGGAGCACAACCTCGGCCTGACCTGTGATCCGGTGGGCGGGCTGGTGCAGGTGCCGTGCATCGAGCGCAACGCGATTGCCGCGGTGAAGGCGATCAATGCCGCGCAAATGGCCTTGCGCGGCGATGGCCAGCATTTCATTTCCCTGGACCGGGTGATTCGCACCATGCGTGATACCGGCGCCGACATGCACGACAAATACAAGGAAACCTCCCGTGGCGGCCTGGCGGTCAGCGCCGTGGAGTGCTGATTGCCGGCGCGCACAAATCGCTCACATGCCCAGGGGCGCGCCACCTTTTAGCGCGTCGTGAATAGACAAGTCGCCAACCGGGCCGGGCAGCCCCCGTGCCCGTGGCCCGGTTGTGCTTTGAGTGACACTCGCCCGCCCCTGTGCGAAGTGCCTGCCGCGCAAGTGCTACCTAACTGCTCACAGCTCTCTGGGCCTGGCCATCGCACGCCGACGGCGGCGCTTCTTATCCGCACATTGACAAGGGCTATGTAGACACGTCGCGACGTCGTTTTCAGGAGTTATTGAATGCCCATTCAACTTTAGGCATGGCAATTGCTCTGTGAATATCAAGCCCGTCTCCCTTGAGGAACAGGGCACATAAAAAGAGCCTCCGCCTGAGGCCATCACCCGCTTTGTGTGAGGAGATATCGCGATGACGTCGTTCAACTCCGGGGCCCAACCCCAGAACCGTGCGCCTCAATCCATCGGCTTTCTGCTGCTGGACAATTTCACGCTGATTTCCCTGGCCTCCGCAGTCGAACCCCTGCGCATGGCCAACCAACTGTCCGGTCGCGAGCTGTATCGCTGGACCACCCTCAGCGTCGATGGTGGCCAGGTCTGGGCCAGTGACGGTCTGCAGATCACCCCCGATGCCGCGATGCATAAAGCCCCCAGCCTCGATACCGTGATTGTCTGCGGCGGTATCGGCATCCAGCGCACCGTCACCCGCGAACATGTGTCCTGGCTGCAGAGCCAGGCCCGCCAGTCGCGCCGTCTGGGTGCGGTGTGTACCGGCAGCTGGGCCCTGGCCTGCGCCGGCCTGCTGGACGGCTTCGATTGCAGCGTGCACTGGGAATGCCTGGCGTCGATGCAGGAAGCCTTTCCCCGGGTGGCCATGAGCACCCGCCTGTTCACCCTCGACCGCAACCGCTTCACCAGCTCCGGCGGCACCGCGCCGCTGGACATGATGCTGCACCTGATCAGCCGCGATCATGGCCGCGAGCTGTCGGCGGCGATCTCGGAAATGTTCGTCTACGAGCGCATCCGCAACGAGCAGGATCACCAGCGCGTACCCCTCAAGCACATGCTGGGCACCAACCAGCCCAAGCTGCAGGAAATCGTCGCCCTGATGGAAGCCAACCTCGAAGAGCCGATCGACCTCGACGAACTGGCGGTGTACGTCGCCGTGTCCCGGCGACAGCTGGAGCGGCTGTTCCAGAAGTACCTGCATTGCTCGCCGTCGCGCTACTACCTCAAGCTGCGGCTGATCCGCGCCCGGCAACTGCTCAAGCAGACTCCCATGTCGATCATCGAAGTGGCGTCGGTCTGTGGTTTTGTCTCCACGCCGCACTTCTCCAAGTGCTACCGCGAGTACTTCGGTATTCCACCGCGTGACGAGCGCATCGGTTCCAACACCACCCAGCAGGTGGCGATGATGCCGCTGCCGCAAGCCATGGTTTTGGCGCCGCTGTCCGGGCCATTGTCGGCCCTGAGCCAGGCACGCAACGAATCGACCTTCGCCAGCGTGCGCCTGTAGTCACAGGCGCTTCTTGAAATACACCACGCGCTCGGTTTCCTCGAAACCCAGCGCGTGGTGCAGATCCTGGCTGGCCAGGTTGTCGAGGCTGGTGTCCGAGGCCATTTCCACGCATCCCTGTTGTTGCCCCCAATAGGCGACCTGCTCGATCAGGCGCTGGGCAATGCCCAGGCGACGATGCCCGGGGGCCACATAGATGCCTTCAAGAAAGACCACGGGGGAGCTGTCGGTGCCGTTGACGTAGTCGTGGCGCAATGCAGCCTCGGCCAGGCCCACGGCCTCACCGTTCTCGGTGCAGGCCAGCCAGCAGCCGTAGCGCTGGGGCTCGGCCAGAATCTGCTGGATTTCGGCCTGGTGTTCATCCTGCGGGCAATCGGGCCACAGGCCCTGGCGCAATTGCAGCCACCCGCCAGCGTTGGCGGATGAACCAGGTTCAATGGGGGTCATGAGCGGGCCTGTGGTTTGTGGAGGAAACCCACTTTAGCAACCCGCCCGGGCCCCGGGGGCGTTCACGCGCGTTTTTGCTGCTGGTACTCGGCCAGGGCCGGCAGCAGTTGGCGGTCGATGGCCTGGCGTACGGCAGGCAGGATGGTCGCATTGCCGGTGAGCATCTGCTCGACCATGCCCTTGAGCGCCTTGGCCCGTGCATCGCTCAAGCCCCTTACCGCACATTCGCAGGCCTGCTCGGCGCTGGCGCCTGCGGGCATTTCGAAACCCAGGGCCCGGAGTTGTCCCAGCAGGTCGTCCTGGTCAATCAGATCCGCGTGCATCATGACTCTTATCCTTGTTCAGGGAGCGTGGTCGTGAGCCGATTCTGGTAGGGCGTCCGGGTGGCGGCAAGGGCAGATTGTCGCGATGGCCCGTTTACCTATGAACAGGTCGTTTTCGGCTAAGTCGATGGCCATGGCCGGTTGCCAGAGCGTTGGGAAAAGGCGGCGCAATCAAGTCTTGCGGCGCTTGCTTGTGAGGCCTCGGGCTTGCCTGAAGGGTGGGGTAATGAGCGTTCCTGCCGCGCAAAGACTCTCTGTGCAAGCGCTGGGTGTTCGGTAGGATGGCCGCCGAGTGGCAAACCATGGAGCTGGAGTGGATGAAAGTGATGTTCAGAATGGGGTTCGCCTGTTTGTTGTTGATGGTTTCCGGCGCCGCTCTGGCCGCTCCCGAGTGCGACGATTTTCTGAAGGCCATGACCGATCCACCGAAGTCCCTGGAGTTTTTCCGTTGTGAGTCGAGGCCCCAGGATCAGGGCGCACCGCTGACTGCCAGTTACCGGGTCAAAGGTAAGGACGCCCATGAGGTAGAGCGCTATCTGCAGCGGGAGTTGGGGGGGCAGGAGGGGCTCAGGTTTGTCTGCTGCGGCTGGGAAACGAAGGGTTTCATTTCCTATAGGGATAGAAAGACCGGGCGTAATTACCAGATTGGCATGGGCTCTGAAGAGACGCCCTACAACCAGCGCCAGGATTGGCACAAGATCGGCTATTTCTATGTGACGGTGGTGCTGTATACCGAGGACATCTGAAGGCGTGGCAGTGGCCCTATTACCTATGAGCAGGTCGCTCTCGGCTAACTCGCGGGAAGGCAGAGTGGGCAGACTGAAACCAGCTCGCGTCGTGTCGGTTTGGTCACCTTCTCACCGCAGCTCCTCAGAAGTAGTCCCTGCCTCGATCCTGTCACGGCTTGATCGGGGCTTTTTTTGGCCTGTGGAAAGCTCTCCGGCAAGTTTCGCCGGCAAGCCGGCTCCCACGGGGGAGCCGGGGCGGGTGGGGTGAGGATCAGCGCTGCAGCACCAGGATTCTGGAGAGCAGTTCGTCGCGGTCGATGTAGCAGCCCTGGAAGTGCCGGGCGCCGCTGGCCGGGTCGAAGGCGTTGCGCGCGTGCAGGGTGCGGCGGTTGTCGAAGCACCAGAGCTGGCCCGGGTCCAGGCGGCGGATCACCCGGAACCTTGCTTCGCGGGTCAGGGCGATAAAGCGCCGGTAGGCGCGGTACAGCCGGGGCATCTGTTCTTCCGTGGTGTCGAAGGGGCCACGCAGGAAATTGGCCATGCGGATTTCCGCGACCTGGCCCCGGGCATCCAGGGCGATGACCGGCGCCAGGCAGCGGTAGTCGCTGTGGCGGTCCTTGTTGCGAAACTCCACGGGAATTTCGCACAGGGCGCGGAACGCCTCGGGGTCTTCCCGGCGCAGGGCGTCGGCAATGGCGAAGCCGTCGACGAAAATGCTTTCGCCGCCTACCGCGTCATTCACCAGGCAATGCAGGAATTGCAGCCCCGGTTGCAGCTCGCGGGTCGGCAGGTCGCTGTGCAGCGGCAGGTTGAAGGCGGTGTAGGCGTTGCTGTCGGCATCGGCCTTGGACTGCACGTTGAACAGCACGCCGAAATTGCTTTCGCGGATAAACGAAATACGCCGCGCGACCAGGGCCAGCGAGCCGGGCTCGGTGGGGGCACCGCAGACCTGGGTCAGCCCGGTATCGCGCAGGGCCAGCAGCCATTGCAGCAGCACCTGGGGGTCCTCCATCAGCGCCTGGTACTGGAACTCGGGCAGTTGCAGGCTGGCGTCCCACAGCGAGTGCCGGGCCTTGGCGGCCTGCCGTTCTTCGCGCGACTGTCGATCATAGGCATGGGCCCGCAGCCAGCCGGGGTCGAAGCGGCTGCGGTGGCCGTCCGCCCAGTCGAGGTTCAGGCAGCCGTCGGCATCAATGCGTGCGGCGCTGCACTCGAGGTCTTCGGCAACATCGACGATTTCCAGCACCTGTTCGCGGGTCACGCTGTAGACGCATTGCGGGCAAGGGCAGTTGTCCCGCAGCCATTGATGATGAAAAGGGCTGAGACGGCCGTCGGCCCAGTGCACCTGGAGCCGGTCCGGCAGGACCTGGACAGTGGCCAGTGCGCTGATCAACGGGTAACTGCGGTAGTCGGCAAGGGCGGCGGTGTTCACGGCGATCTCCTTTTCTTCTGAGGGCTATTTTTCCGCGGGCAGGGCGATCACCCGGCCGAGGCAGGCCGGGCGCGGCAGGTCCGCCTGCTCGGCGGCCAGGGTTTGCAGGCGTTGCAGCACCGGCTCGCTGAACGGCGCCGAACGCGGCCCGGCCAGGTCGACGTGGAGCAGCATTTGCTCGTTGCCTGCCAGCTCCCGGGGATCATCGAGTCTGTGCAGGCTGTGGTAGAGGTGCAGGCGCTTGCGATCGTGGCCGATGATCTGGGTGCGCACTTCGACCTCGGTGTCGAGCTTCACCTCATGCAGGTAGTTCAGGTGCAGTTCCAGGGTGAACAGCGAGTGGCCGCTGGCTTCGCGGTTGTCACTGTCGAGCCCCAGGCGATCCATCAGGGCGTCAGTGGCATAGCTGAAGATCAGCAGGTAGAAGGCATCGCGCAGATGGCCGTTGTAATCGACCCAGTCGCTGATGATGCGGGTGCTGTAGGTGGTCAGGGCAGGCATAAGGTCACCGGATAACGGTAGGAGCCGGCTTGCCGGCGAAGGCGTCCGTTGGGTTTGCGCCTGGCTTGGCGGCCCGTTCGCCGGCAAGCCAGTTCCTACGGGGTTGGGTTAGTTGTGAAAGTGCATGCCGTGCTTGGCCTTGGTGGTTTTCACCGCCTCCAGCACCGCCAGCAGGCAGTCATCACGATAGCGCTCCAGGGCCGCAATGCTGTGGGTGCCCAGTTGCTCGGCGGTGCCTTCGACCACGTCGTCGATCAGCTTGTCGGTCAGCTCCGGGGCCGGCAGGTAGGTCCAGGGCAGTTGCAGCGCCGGGCCGAACTGGGCCATGAAGTGGCGCATGCCGGCGTCGCCGCCCGCCAGGGTGTAGGTGAGGAAGGTGCCCATGAACGACCAGCGCAGGCCGGCGCCAAAGCGGATCGCATCGTCGATTTCCCCGGTGGTCGCCACGCCGTCGTTGACCAGGTGCAGGGCCTCGCGCCACAGCGCTTCGAGAAGACGGTCGGCGATGAACCCCGGGACTTCCTTGCGCACGTGAAGGGCGCGCATCCCCAGGGATTCATAGACCTTGATCGCGGCCTGGACCGCTTCGGGCGCGGTGCGCTTGCCGCCCACCACCTCCACCAGTGGCAGCAGGTACACCGGGTTGAACGGGTGGCCCACCACGCAGCGTTCCGGGTGGGTCGAGCCCTCGTAGAATTCGCTGGGCAAAAGGCCCGAGGTGCTGGAGCCGATCAGCGCCTCAGGCTTGGCCGCGGCGCTGATTCTGCTGTGCAGTTCCAGCTTGAGCTCCAGGCGTTCGGGAGCGCTTTCCTGGATGAAGTCGGCATCCTTCACGCATTCCTCGATGGTGTCGACTAAGCGCAGGCGCTGTTGTGATGCTCCGGGGGCCAGCCCTTGTTTTTCCAGCGCGCCCCAGGCATTGGCGACGCGCTTGCGCAGGGCCGCTTCGGCGCCGGGCGCCGGGTCCCAGGCCACTACGTCGAGGCCGTGGGCCAGGGCACGGGCCACCCAGCCGCTGCCGATCACGCCACTGCCCAGGGCGGCGAAAGTTTTGATGTTGGTGATAAAAGTCATCGCGTCTTCCTGGATAAAGAGTTCGTAGGAGCTGGCTTGCCAGCGAAGCTATTGGCGGCCTTGCGGGCCCCTTCGCCGGCACGCCGGCTGCTACGAGCTCGGATGTGACGGCCTCTTCGCGAGCAAGCTCGCTCCTACGGGGGGAGAGGTGGATTGGGGTCAGCCGCGTTGCTTCAGGCCCATTTTCTGGCGGCCTTCGGCCGGGGTCAGGACCCGGGCGCCGAGGCGGCTGAGGATTTCCGTGGCCCGTTCCACCAGTTGGCCGTTGGTGGCGAGCACGCCGCGATCCAGCCACAGGTTGTCTTCCAGGCCGACCCGCACGTTGCCCCCCAGCAGCACCGCTTGCGCGGCCATGGGCATTTGCATGCGGCCAATCCCGAAGCCGGCCCAGACCGCGTCCGCCGGCAGGTTGTCGACCATGGCCTTCATGGTGGTAGTGTCCGCCGGGGCGCCCCAGGGAATGCCCAGGCACAGCTGGAACAGCGGGTTGTCCAGCAGGCCTTCCTTGATCATCTGCTTGGCGAACCACAGGTGCCCGGTGTCGAAGATTTCCAGCTCGGCCTTCACTCCCAGCTCCTGGATACGCTTGGCGCCGGCCCGCAGCTGGGCCGGGGTGGAGACGTAGATGGTGTCGCCGTCGCCGAAGTTCAGGGTGCCGCAGTCCAGGGTGCAGATCTCCGGCAGCAGTTCCTCGACGTGGGCCAGGCGGGTCAAGGGGCCGACCAGGTCGGTGTTGGGGCCGAACTCCATGGGGTTCTCGCCGCCGCCGATCTCCAGGTCGCCGCCCATGCCGGCGGTGAGGTTGACGATGATGTCGATGTCGGCCTCGCGGATCCGCTCCATCACTTCGCGGTACAGCGCCACATCGCGGCTGAACTTGCCGGTGGCGGGGTCGCGCACATGGCAGTGCACCACGGTGGCGCCGGCCTTGGAGGCTTCTACGGCGGCCGCGGCGATCTGTTTCGGGGTGACCGGCACGTGCGGGCTCTTGGCGGTCGTGTCGCCAGCACCGGTGAGTGCGCAGGTGATGATGACGTCGTGGTTCATGGTGCGGTTCCTTACAGGCGTGTTTGCTGAGGGCGTGAGGTGGCCGTGCGCAGCCCAGGGCGGGCTGCGGGGCGGCAGTGGCGGTGGCTTATTTGCTGGTCAGTTGCAGGTGCTCGGCGGCCGGCTTGCCATCGAAGGTGGTGACCCCTTCCAGCCAGCGCTGCTGGTCCTGCGGGTGGTCCTTGAGCCATTGCCGCGCGGATTCCAGGGCATCCTTGTGATCCAGCAGCGGCTGCATCATGCGGCTCTCGTCTTCGGCGCTGAAGGTCAGGTTGGTCAACAGCCGGTGCACGTTCGGGCACTGCTCGGCGTAGTCAGGCGCGGTGACGGTCCACACCGTGGCCTGGCCTTCGTTGGGCCCCAGGGCGTTTTCGCTGCCGCTGAGGTAGGTCATCTTGAAGTTGACGTTCATCGGGTGCGGCGCCCAGCCGAAGAACACGATGGCCTCGTTGCGTTTCACCGCCCGGGCCACCGCCGACAACATGCCCGCCTCACTGGACTCCACCAACTGGAACTTGCCCAGGCCGAACTGGTTCTTGGCGATCATTTCCTTGATCTGCGTATTGGCTCCCGAACCCGGTTCGATGCCGTAGATCTTGCCCCCCAGTTCCTTCTGGAACCTGGCGATGTCGGCAAAGGTCTTCAGCCCCTTGTCCGCCAGGTAGGCCGGCACGGCCAGGGTGGCGCGGGCGTCCTTGAGGCTCGGTTCGGCCAGGACCTTGACCTGGTTGGCGTCGACGAAGGGGGTGATGGTCTGGGTCATCAGCGGGTTCCAGTAGCCCAGGAACAGGTCCAGGCGCTGGTCACGGATGCCGGCGAAGATGATCTGCTGGGAAGCACTGGTCTGCTTGGTCTTGTAGCCGAGGCCGTCGAGCAGGACCTGGGTCAGGGCGCTGGTGGCGATCACGTCGGTCCAGTTGACCACGCCCAGGCGCACGTTCTGGCAACTGGCGGCATCGGCGGCCAGGGCCCCGCTGCTCAGAAAAACGCTACCGCTAAGCGCAAGCACACAGCTGCTGATCAGTCGTTTCATGATGCTTTCCTCGGCAGGTCGTTATTGTCGGTCCCGGCGTCTTTGTGCGCAGGTGTTGCCAAGGTACGCAGGCGCCGCCGGTGGCAAGCGCACAGCGGCGACCGACTCTTGCACTGCAGCGACCTGCCCCCTTGTGGCACGGGGGCATTTGGCGTATCACAAGGCCCACGCTGGCCGTCACCGGAGTGCGTTGCATGTCCCAGGACTTCTATTTCCTGCTGATGCCGGGGTTTTCCGCCATCGGTTTCATCTCGGCCATCGAGCCGCTACGGGTGGCCAACCGCTTTCGTGGCGAGCTGTACCGCTGGCATGTGCTGAGCGCCGACGGCGGCGCGGTGCTGGCCAGCAATGGCATGTCGGTGAATGTCGATGCGGCCCTGGAGCCGCTGAAGAAAGGCGCGACCTTGTGGGTGGTGGCCGGTTTCGAGCCGCTGAAGTTTCTCACCCCGGCCCTGGAGCACTGGTTGCGGCGGCTGGAGGTGGAGGGCGTGACCCTGGGCGGGATCGACACCGGTAGCGTGATCCTCGCCGAGAGCGGTTTGCTGGAGGGGCACCGGGTGACCTTGCACTGGGAGGCCATCGAGGCCTTCAAGGAGTCCTACCCGCAACTGAGCGTGACCCAGGAGCTGTTCGAGATCGATCGACGGCGCATCACCTGTGCCGGCGGCACGGCGTCCATCGACATGATGCTCGACCTGATCGCCCAGGCCCACGGCCCGCAACTGGCGGTCCAGGTCAGCGAGCAGTTCGTGCTGGGGCGCATCCGCCCGCGCAAGGATCACCAGCGCATGGAAGTCGCCAGCCGCTACGGCATCAGCAACAAGAAGCTGGTGCAGGTGATCGGCGAAATGGAACAGCACAGCGAACCGCCCCTGAGCACCCTGGCCCTGGCCGAGTCGATCAAGGTCACCCGGCGCCAGCTGGAGCGCCTGTTCCGCCTGCACCTCAACGACACCCCGAGCAATTTCTACCTGGGCCTGCGCCTGGAGAAAGCCCGCAAACTGCTGCGCCAGACCGACATGAGCGTGCTGGAGGTGAGCATTGCCTGCGGGTTTGAATCGCCGTCCTACTTCACCCGCAGTTACCGCGCGCGTTTCGTGCGGTGCCCGCGGGAAGACCGGCGCCCGTCGGGCGGCGGCCGCGAGCTGGCTTGACTCGGGCTCGGTAGCGCCGGCCAGCCGGCTCCTACGGTTACTTTTTCAGCAGGGCGGCGCAGGCGGCTTTGTAGGCTTCGTGCTGGTATTTGTTGAGGCTCGCGGCCAGAGCGAAGCCGTGCTTCTTGTACTGGGCGTTGATGGTCTGGGGCGACAGCAGGGTCACCTCGCAATTCTCCAGCAACTGAAACACGCCTTCGATCTTGAAGGTGGTGGGGCCGCCGGCGAACTCGCCTTTCTTGCTGCGCTTCTTGATGGCGATGCGGGTGATCCCGTGTTCGCGCACGAAGGCCCCGACCTGGCTGGCGAAGGCCCTGACGTTGGCGGCCTCGTCATCGTCTTCCAGGGCGATTTTCTTGGTGGCCAGCGGCTGGTGTTGCACCGCGCCGTCTTGCAGAGTGGCGAGGGCGAAGATGGCTTCGCTGCCTTTGATCTCGATACCGCAGATGCTCATGGGGAACCCTTTCAATCAGTGAGTGAGGCGCAGCTTACAGCTCCAGCTGGTCGGCGCGTATGCCGAAGGCGGCGGCGATCTTTTCCCGGGTGGCCCGGCGCGGCCGGGCGACGCTTTCCTGCTGGGCAAAGGCCGGCTGGGAGATCCCCAGGCGCCTGGCTACTTCGTCCTGGGTGAGGTGCAGGTGCTCGCGCCAGGCGCGGATCGGCGTGGCGCCGTCGACCATGCGGCTGACCACGTCATGGGGTATCAGATCGGCTTCCTTGTACTGCGCCATGTACTGCGCGTAGGGAATCACCACGAATGCCGGGCTGCCGTCCGGGCCGTGGATGATCTGGATGTCAGTAGGTACGTTCATCACGTTTCTTGACCTCTTGAACACTGACGATGTGTATGGCTCCGTCCCAGTCGAACAGGACCCGGTACTGCCCGACCCGAAGACGATAGGCATAAGTGTGGCCGGACAGGGCTTTGACGTTGCCACTGGCGGGCATGTCGGCCAGCAGGGCAATCGCATCGCGAACCTGGACCTGATGCTCGTGGTGCAGTCGCATCAACTGCTTGACCGCTTTTCTACTCCAGAGGATCTCGTTCATGGCGGACTATATAAGTCTTTTATAAGGAATGCGAATCCTTGCTTATATTTTCTGCCCGGCCAAGTGCAGAACCTTGTCCCTTTGTTGCCCGCGCCAGCATTACCAGGTCGTGGACTGCCCGCGCCGGTCCACCTCGTACACCTTCTGGCGCAGCAGCCGCTCCTTGAGCCAGCGCTCGGCCTTGCCCATCACCCGTTGTCGGGCCCAGAGCAGGTCGACGCCGATCAGCCAGTCGGTATGGGGGTAGGCCCCCAGTTGCAGTTCCACCAGCTCGCCCTTGGCCAGTTCACGCTGGATCAGTTGCCGCGGCAGGGTGGCCCAGCCCAGGCCGGCGCGGACCATTTCCACCAGCGCCAGGTAGTTTTCCGCCTGCCACAGCTGGGTGGAGCGCAGGTATTCGCTGCTAGGCAGCTTGTTGGCGTGGGCGCTGAAGGCCAGGCGCCGGTGCACGTGCAGGTCGTCGAAGGTCACGCTGTCGAGCTGCGCCAGCGGGTGGTCCGGGTGGCAGACGTGCAACATGATCAGCTTGCCCAATTGCTGGAACTCCAGCTCCTGGGGGTAGCCCGGTTGCGAGAAGGCGATGCCCAGCACCGCCTCACCCCGGGCCACCAGCTCGCTGGCGTCCCCGGACAGCGGGTGGCGGATCAGCAGGTCGACATAGGGAAAGGCCTGTTCGAACTCCCGCAGGGCCGGCATCAGCGGGCCATAGGGGGTTTCGATGACGATCGACAGGTGTGGCTCCACCACCTGCGACAGGCAGTCGGCGTTGGCCTGCAGGGTCAGGCAGCGCTCCAGCACCGCCTCGGCCTGCAGCAGCATCTTCTGCCCGGTGGCCGTCAGCACCGGGCTGCGAGCGCTGCGGTCGAACAGCTCGACCCCCAGGTCCGCCTCCAGGTTGCCGATGGCCACGCTGACCGTGGACTGGGTCTTGCCCAGCTTGCGTGCGGCGGCCGAGAACGAGCCGCTTTGCGCGGCCTGTACGAACATCTGCAGTTGATCCAGCGAAAAGCGCATCGCGGCTCCCGGCCCTGGAAGAGGGCTGTCTGATCCATCGTTAAAAACGATGGCTGCTCATTTGTTTCATCGTATTCAAGCACAGATCATGGCCCCGACGTCCGTACTTCCTGCCGGCGGCGCTTGCCCCGGATGCCTGCCAAAACAAAAGCAAAAGCTGCACCTTCAGGAGACCTGCGACATGACAATTTCCCGCGTGCATCCCGTGGACGAGGTCCTGCCCGTCCGCCAGCTGTTCACCTTCGGCCTGCAGCATGTGCTGGTGATGTATGCCGGTGCGGTGGCGGTGCCGTTGATTCTAGGCAATGCCCTGGGCCTGACCCCGGCGCAGGTGGTGCTATTGATCAACGCCAACCTGCTGACCTCGGGCATCGCCACCCTGGTCCAGACCCTGGGGTTCTGGCGTTTTGGCGCGCGGCTGCCGTTGATCCAAGGCTGTTCGTTCATCGCCCTGGCACCGATGATCATGATCGGCAAGCAGTTCGGCCTGACCGAGGTGTTCGGCGCGGTGATCGCCGCAGGCGTCATCACCATTGCCCTGGCGCCGCTGTTCAGCCGTTTGCTGCGGTTTTTCCCGCCCGTAGTGATCGGCAGCCTGATCACCATCATCGGCATTTCCCTGATGCCGGCAGCGGCGATCTGGCTCGGCGGCGGCAACCCCACGGCGGACGATTTCGGCGCGCCGGCCAACCTGCTGCTGGGGCTGGCCACGGTAGCGGTGACGCTGGTGATCTACGGCAAGTTCTCGGGCTTTATCGGCAACCTCAGCGTGCTCATCGGCTTGCTGGTGGGCAGCCTGATCGCCGCGGCGTTCGGCATGACCGACTTTGCCCAGGTGAGCCAGGCGGCCTGGTTCGAACTGAGCCGGCCCATGGCGTTTGGGGCTCCACAGTTTTCCCTGGTGCCGATCCTGATCATGACCCTGGCGATGCTGGTGATCATGGCCGAGACCACCGGCAACTGCCTGGCCATCGGCAAGCTCACCGGCAAGCCGACCACCCAGCGCACCCTGGGCGATGCGTTCCGCGCCGATGGCCTGTCGACCCTGCTCGGCGGGCTGTTCAACAGCTTTCCCTACAACGCCTTTACCCAGAACACCGGGCTGATCGCGCTGTCCAGGGTCAAGAGCCGCTTCGTGGTGGCCGCGGCCGGGGCAATCATGGTGCTCATGGGGCTGTTTCCCAAGCTGGGTGCCCTGGTGGCCGCGGTGCCGACCCCGGTGCTTGGCGGTTGCGCCATCGTGATGTTCGGCATGACTACAGTGGCCGGCATCCAGGAACTGTCGCGGGTGCCGTTCGAAGGTACGCGCAACGCCATCGTGGTGGCGGTGTCGGTCAGCGTCGGGGTGCTGCCGATGTCCTTCCCGGCGCTGTTCGCCCATCTGCACGGTCCCCTCAGGCTGGTGCTGGAAAGCGGCATCTTCCTTGGCGCCATCACCGCCATCGTTCTCAACCTGCTGCTCAACCCCCGTGAGGCCGCCGCCCAGGTGCTGGCAGCCCATGTCGAGCTCAATGACTGACGTTTTTCTCGCCGCCATTGCTGTGGCGGCTCCTGCCCATGAAAAGGAGGTCAAGATGACCCAGATTCTTTCTTCCATCCCTGCCGGCGTCACCGAACTGGACCTGCACCTGCTGCGCCAGAGCATCCAGCTCGCCGAAGAGGCCAAGGCCCGCGGCCGTCATCCGTTCGCCGCCCTGGTGGCCGATCGCGACGGCAAGGTCATCGCCAGCGCCGGCAACAACTCGATGCCCCCCGAAGGCGACCCGACCCAGCACGCCGAACTGGCGGCAGCGGCGCTGGCGGCCAAGCGCCTCAGCCCCCAGGCCCTGGCCGAGTGCACCCTGTACACCAGCGCCGAGCCCTGCTGCATGTGCGCCGGGGCCATCTACTGGACCGGCATTGGTCGGGTGGTCTACGCCTTGTCCGAACATGAGCTGCTGGAGTTGACCGGCGACCACCCGGAAAACCCGACCTTTTCCCTGCCGTGCCGCGAAGTGTTCGCCCGTGGGCAGCGGCAGATCCCGGTGTTCGGGCCGATGCTTGAGAGCGAGGCCGCGCTGGCGCACAAGGGCTTCTGGAAATGAACGGCGGCCTATCCATCCATGTGGTGGACGTCGCCAGCGGCAAGGTGGCCGAAGGCATGGCGGTGCGGGTGCGACGCCTGGGCGGCGAGCTGCTCTGCGCAGGGCGAATTGCCGGCAATGGCTTGCTGAGCGAGCTTGCCGAGCGCTCGGCGAGTTTCGGCCAGGGCGTCTACGAAGTGGAACTGGAGGTGGCGGCGTTCTATCGCGAGCAAGGCCAGGCGCTGCCGCCGGTGCCCTTCCTCGAGGTGCTGGTGTACCGCTTCGGCCTGGATGATCCGCGCCAGCACTACCACCTGCCGTTCAAGCTCACCGCCTGGGGCGTCTCGTGCTTTCGCGGTGGCGCCTGACCCGGCGCTGACCTGTAGGAGCGAGCTTGCTCGCGAAACGCTCGCAGCCACCACAACCGGTTCGCCAGAGCGCTTTTCGCGGGCCGGCCCGCTCCTAGCGGTGGCGGGTCATTCCTGGGCGATGGATTCGATGAACTCCGAGCGTTCGTCGCTCATGCGCGCCAGGCAGTCATTGGTGGCGATGGTGTAGGCCTTGGTGCCGGGCTTGGCCGGAAAGGACTCCATCGAGCAGTCGGCGTCGCGCTGCTTCTGCCACAGTTGCTGGGCATTTTTGACCTTGGCGCTGATGTCGGCCAGTTGCCCTTTGTCGCTGCCATAGAGGGTGCCCAGGCGCTCCAGCAGGCTCTGCACGTTGTCGCCCAGCAACTGTTCGGCGGTGGTCCTGTTGTAGGTCGCGCATTCCAGGGTCTGCACGTCGTTTTCCACGCCGTCGCAGGGCGTGTTGTCGGCCTCTTCGGCCGCCTGTACGCCTGTCGTTATCAGTAACAAGGCCAGGAAGATCGGTTTCATTGCAGCGCTGCCCTCATCCAGTGACGCTTTCGTTGAAGCGGCGAATTCTGGCGCAAGCCCCGGGCAAAGAACAGAGGCCACCCATGCCCTCCGTCCGGCCCTTTGTCGGCGCTTGACGCTTTCGGCAATTCCCCTGTCGTTTTTGCACCCAGGCGCCCCGGCCCTCAAGCATATGCTGACCCCAAAGCGCCGGCAGACGATTCGGCGCATGAATCGCCAATAAGGGGACAGCCTGATGAGCCCAGCCGAACTACACGCCGACAGCATCGTTATCGACGGGCTGATCATTGCCAAGTGGAACCGCGAGCTGTTCGAGGACATGCGCAAGGGCGGCCTGACCGCAGCCAACTGCACCGTGTCGGTTTGGGAAGGTTTCCAGGCCACGGTCAACAACATTGCCTCCAGCCAGAAGCTGATACGCGAAAACAGCGACCTGGTGATGCCCGTGCGCACCACCGCGGACATTCGCAAGGCCAAGGAGCTGGGCAAGACCGGCATCCTCTTCGGCTTCCAGAATGCCCATGCCTTCGAAGACCAGATCGGCTACGTCGAGGTGTTCAAGCAGCTGGGCGTGGGCATCGTGCAGATGTGCTACAACACCCAGAACCTGGTGGGCACCGGCTGCTACGAGCGTGATGGCGGGCTCTCCGGGTTCGGCCGCGAGATCGTCGCCGAGATGAACCGCGTCGGGGTCATGTGCGACCTGTCTCACGTTGGTTCCAAGACCAGCGAGGAAGTGATCCTCGAATCCAAGAAGCCGGTCTGCTACTCCCACTGCCTGCCGTCGGGGCTCAAGGAGCACCCGCGCAACAAGTCCGATGCCGAACTGAAATTCATCGCCGACCACGGCGGTTTCGTCGGCGTGACCATGTTCGCGCCGTTCCTGGCCAAGGGCATCGATTCGACCATCGACGACTACGCCGAAGCCATCGAATACACCATGAACATCGTCGGTGAAGATTCGATTGGCATCGGCACCGACTTCACCCAGGGCCATGGCCAGGACTTCTTCGAATACCTGACCCACGACAAGGGCTACGCCCGGCGCCTGACCAACTTCGGCAAGATCATCAATCCCCTGGGCATCCGCACCGTGGGCGAGTTCCCCAACCTCACCGAGACCCTACTCAAGCGCGGCCACAGCGAGCGCGTGGTGCGCAAGATCATGGGCGAGAACTGGGTCAGCGTCCTGAAGGACGTCTGGGGCGAATAAGGCCACCCCCCACAGCACATTCCTGTAGCCGCTGCCGCAGGCTGCGA
>NZ_VYKE01000588.1:0-359 GCF_032424515.1 Pseudomonas sp. JV245A | reverse complement strand
CGCACCAGGCCCAGTTGCACGCCGCTGGCGGAGTAATCGACCACCGCGCCGAGAAACAGGTAGTTGGGTTGCACCAGGGCGAACTGGCCATCGATACCGCCCGCGGCCTGCAAGATGTCGAACTGGCGCCCGACCAGCCCCCGGACCTGCCCGGCGCTGAGCAGGTTGGCGTTGTGTTCCAGGCTCAGGCTGAGCTGGGCGCCCTCCAGATGCGCCCGGCCGCCGGCGACGATACGGTCGCTGGCGGTCGGCGACAGCTCCACGGCGTAGGTCGAACCTGGCTGGAAACTCACATCGCCGGCCACATTCAGGGTGCCGATGGAGTTGCCCGGGGCCACGCGCGCGCCGCGGGTCGCGGT
>NZ_VYKE01000587.1:0-361 GCF_032424515.1 Pseudomonas sp. JV245A | reverse complement strand
CCTGGCGGTTGCCGCTGAGCTGGCGCCAGCCTTTGTCGGCATCCCAGACCCGTACTTGCAGGTCGCTGACCCGGTTCAGCACCGCCACGCCGTCGCGCGGCGCGGGCAAAGGGTAGCGGTCGCGGGGCTCGGCCACGGCGCGGTACAGGGTGTCGCCCTTGAGCCACCAGCGCACCCGTTGCAAGCCTTCCCCCGGGGTGGCGGCGCTGCGTATCACCTCCAGGCGAAAGCCCTTGCTGTCGGAGCTGCGCACGCTCAGTGGGGCCGGGCTGTCGGGCTCGGCTTCTTCGCTGTCGCCCAGGGCCGGCTCGCGCAGCTGGGTGCCAGCACGCAGGGCCACGTCACGTTCCAGCTGGTTGAG
>NZ_VYKE01000586.1:0-368 GCF_032424515.1 Pseudomonas sp. JV245A | reverse complement strand
GGCGCTGCTGCTCGTACTGGTGGCCTGCTGGCCCGTAGCCCGACGCCGGTAACCTTCGGGCGAACGACGCACATTATCGAAACCCTGCGGCCCTGTAGCCGCTGCCGAGCCTGCGGCGAGGCTGCGAAAAGGTCCGCAGGACCTTGCTTGACGATCGACCGCCGAACCTCTATCGGCCTCAAGATCGCCGCGCCCCTGCGACGGAGTGCCGCCCAGACCGTTCGCAGCCTGCGGCAGCGGCTACACGCTGGTGCGGCTCATGCGGCCCAGGGCCAGGCTGTACAACAGCAAGGCCAGGGTCGCCAGGGCGCCACCCGCCAGGCCGACATAGGCAAAGCCCAGCTGCCCGCCGACCCAACTGCCCAGCA
>NZ_VYKE01000585.1:0-369 GCF_032424515.1 Pseudomonas sp. JV245A | reverse complement strand
CTGGTCACGGGCCACGCTGGCTTGCAACTGCGCCTGGTTGGTCTGCTCGGCAGCCGCTCCACGTTCCCGGGAAATCAGCGCCTGGGCGCCAATCTGCGCCGCTTGCACACCGTGGTAGGCATTGGCCGCGCCAGCCGGCGGATGGATGGCCTCGACTACCGTGGCGAGAATCTCCACCCCGCTGTCGAGCCGATCCAGATCGCCCTGCACGGCCCTGCCGATGTCATCGGCCAGCCCGGTGCGGTCCTGCCCCAGCAGGCCATCGAGGGTGCGCGAAGCAAAGTCGTGCACCAGCACGCGGCTGGCGGTACTGCGGATCAGCGTCGGCACATCGCTGCTGTTGTAAGTGGCGGCCAGCGCCGCAGCGTC
>NZ_VYKE01000584.1:0-371 GCF_032424515.1 Pseudomonas sp. JV245A | reverse complement strand
TTCCAGTCGATCTCGCGCAATGCCCTGGGCTCGCCGGACGTGATCGGCTTCACCACCGGCGCCGCCAGTGGCGCCATCGTGCAGATCATGCTGTTCGATGCCGGCCCCCTGGCCACGTCCCTGGCGGCAGTGGCGGCCGGCCTGGGCACCGCCCTGCTGGTGTTGCTGCTGGCGCGAAACGGCCACAGCAGCGGGGGTTATCGCCTGGTACTGGTGGGCATCGGCGTGGGCGCCAGCCTGTCCGGCCTGAACAGCATCCTGCTGGTCAGCGGCAACCTCGACCAGGCGATGTTCGCCCAACTGTGGCTAGCCGGCTCGCTGAACACCCGCACCTGGTCCCATGTACTGCCGGCGGCCCTGGGCCTGCTGCT
>NZ_VYKE01000583.1:0-372 GCF_032424515.1 Pseudomonas sp. JV245A | reverse complement strand
GTGCCCCCCCCTGGGCAGGTCAACCTGTGCCTGCTGGACGAGCAGTTGCTGGTGCGCCAGAGCGCCACCCAGGGCAGCGTGCAGCCCCTGGTGGCCGAGACCCTGGAGCAGTTGCGCGCCAGCGCCAGCGAGCTGTGCTGGATCGGCGAAGTGCCAGCGCTGCCGGGGCAACCATTGCCAGCGCCACAACCCCTGCCGGCGCAATTGCGCTGGAGCGGCACGCCGCCTTCCTGGGGCCTGCACAGCGGCGCGCTGGCCGGCACCCGCGCCCCCCAGGGCTGGGGCCGGGCCCTGGGCTGCTGCGCCCTGGCGGTGGCGGTCTGGGTGCTGGGCCTGAACCTGTACGCCGCCCGCGAGGCAGAGCAGGGGCAG
>NZ_VYKE01000582.1:0-373 GCF_032424515.1 Pseudomonas sp. JV245A | reverse complement strand
CACCTGCGGGTGCTGGCCGAACAGCGCCTCCAGCTCGCTGGGAAACACGCTCATGCCATTGACCTTGAGCATTTCCTTGCGCCGGCCCAGGTAGCGGATAAACCCTTGTCCGGTGATCTGCCCCAGGTCACCGGTGTGCAGCCAGCCGTCGCGCAGGGCCGCCGCGGACGCCTCCGGGCGCTGCCAGTAACCCTGCAGCAGGGAAGGGCTGCGCACGCACAACTCGCCCTCGGAGCCCAGGGGCAGCAGGGCGCCGCTGTCGAAGTCGCAGACCTTGAACTCGGTGCCCGGCACCGGCAGGCCAACGAAGGTTGGCGCGCTTTTGAGGTCGAAGTCGTCGGTCTGCAGGCCGGCGGTAAAGGTGTCGCAGGTG
>NZ_VYKE01000581.1:0-373 GCF_032424515.1 Pseudomonas sp. JV245A | reverse complement strand
GGGCCCATGTCCTGGAGCGTCTGCCGGAGTACATGGTGCCGGCAGCCTATGTGCAACTGGCGGCGCTGCCCCTGAGCGCCAACGGCAAGCTGGCGCGCGATGCACTGCCGGAGCCGGGCCTGGAAGCGGTGCTGAGCCGCGATTTCGAGCCGCCCCAGGGGCCGCTTGAAACCACCCTGGCGCGGCTCTGGGCCGAGGTGCTGCAAGTGGAGCGGGTAGGGCGCCACGACCACTTCTTCGAACTGGGCGGGCATTCCCTGCTGGCGGTCAGCCTGGTGGCGCGGATGCGCCAGGAAGGCCTGCACGCCGATGCCCGCCTGTTGTTCAGCCAGCCGACCCTGGCGGCGCTGGCGGCCCATACCCTGGGCCAGTT
>NZ_VYKE01000580.1:0-376 GCF_032424515.1 Pseudomonas sp. JV245A | reverse complement strand
GCTGGACCTGACCTTCATGCAGCTGATTCTCAACCCCGGGGCGCAACCGCCCGCCCCGCACAAGGAGTGAAATCTCGATGAACGCCGCCCAACTGCGCCTTGTCCATGGAGAAAGCTTTGCCCATTACCGTCAGGGACTGATCGAGTTGCTGCTGGACTCGGTGCAGCACGGTGCGTCCATCGGCTTCATGGCCGATCTCGACGACAGCCAGGCCCGCAGCTACCTCAGCAGCGTGCAGGCCGGGGTCGAGGACGGCAGCCTGCTGTTGTGGGTGGTGGTACGCGACGAGAAAGTCCTGGCCAGCGTGCAACTGGCCCTGTGCATGAAGGCCAACGGGCGCAACCGCGCCGAGGTGCAGAAGCTCCAGGTCCTGCA
>NZ_VYKE01000579.1:0-381 GCF_032424515.1 Pseudomonas sp. JV245A | reverse complement strand
TGCGCGGCGCTAAGCCCGGCCGCCGCCAGCGCCGGCTCGGTGGCAATACCCAATTGCTCCGCATAGAGCAGGTATTTCAGCAGGGGCGGGACCGAAGTAAAACCGAGGCTGGGCATGAACGGATTCCTGGTGACTAATCCCTAGGACAGCAGGACGAAGACCGGGAAAGGTAAGGGCAAACCCTGATGGGTGTAAATGCTCGGGTCCGGGGATTGGCGCCTTTCGCCGGCAAGCCAGCTCCTACGGAGGGTGTAGGAGCCGGCTTGCCGGCGAAGGGGCCTGCGCGAATCAGACGCGGAAGTGGCTGACCATCATCTGCAACTGGCCGCCCAGGCGCGCCAGTTCAACGCTTGCGGCTGCGGTTTCGTCGCTGGCGGCGGC